>CAMPJN010000178.1 GCA_946886875.1 uncultured Pseudomonas sp. | reverse complement strand
TGGCAATACTGCGTTAAAAACAGGCTCGGAATGCTCATTTACAGCACGTAAACTCGCGTGCGAGCCCAGTCCGCTTCCTCGCCTGTTTTTGCCTTGTCTTGCCTGCCTCGCCTACGTTTTTCAACGGCCTGCTAACCCTCGGCGCCCATCGAAGTCGAAGGGCGTGGGATGGAACCCGCGCGGAATTTTTTCCACATAAATGGGACTGGACTTGGGATCCGATCGATGCGACTCAGGCCCTGATCGCTTTGCATCAGTTCTCATTTCTAGGGGAGTCACCATGCACATAAACAGTCCAAGCCACAGTCCTTTCCTAGCGCAAGATACCGAGCGCTCCGACGGCGAGTCCTTCCGCACCGCACATGGTTCCATGCGCGCCGACGGAAATTCCGTCCCCTCCAATGGAGAGTCCTTCCGCACCACCCACGGCTCCTTCCGCTCCGAGGTGAGCGTCGTCGTGGGCGTCGAAGACCCCGCGAACTCGCCGAACGCTCATGCCCTGCGCGACAAGCTGACCAAGTTTTTCGAACCGCACGTCACCGAGCAGAACCGCGAGGCCTTCACCC
The DNA here is from genome assembly GCA_946886875.1 of uncultured Pseudomonas sp. Next base: position 7,079 of record CAMPJN010000178.1, on the reverse strand, counting down.
AACTCATCGAGCAGCGCGCGACTCGCCTGAATGAGATGGGCGAAACCCCGGAAAGCGTCGAGGCCACCCTGGCCAAGGGGCAAAAACTGGACCGGGTGTCCCAGGGCGTGGTGGGCGCACTCAAGTCGGTGCCGTTCGGCGCAGCCTCGCGTCTGCTGGATACCGTACCGGCGCTCACTGCTTTTGCCCCGACGACGGCCTTGGTTGGCCTGACCGCCGGGGTCATATCGGGAGCGGCGGACGTTATCGGAGGAGGCGTGTTGAAGCGGGCCACCAGCGATACCCAATGGCTGACCGCCAAGCCCGAAGAGCTGGAAACCGTGATGGCCGACGCCGCCAAGGCCCGCGAGCCCAGCCTGAAGCAGTCCACCCTCGAGGCGGGGGTGGCTTTTCAGACTTTCAGTATCCGCAACACACTGCGCCTTGGCGCAGCGACCATCGGCGCGGAGACAATGACCAAGCCTGCCGCCCAGGAAATGGACTCTTGGCTTTCGGCTGCCGGAAGCCCGGCATCGGGGAGTGCGGCTTATCTGGCATTGCAGGCAATGAGCGAGCGCAATCACCGCACCGGGCCCGAATACCTGCTCGGCCGCCAGGATTGGGAAGCGCAGTACACTACGTTGAAAGACGTCAATCCTTTGAAGGACCCGCTGATCAACGGAGCAAAGCGGCTGGCACATATCCCAGTGGACATGGCGACCGACGGCCTGGAGGCGACCCGCAAATTCTTCACCGCCACCAGCCTGGTGCAAAACGTCGGCATGCTCGGCGGCGGTATCGCCGGCACACTTGCGGCAAAGGAAGCGGTCGAAAAGGCGGCGGTACGCGCTGGCTTCAGCGAGCCGGCCGTAGCGGCGGCCGGCCATGCCGTGAACACCGTGCTCTCCGCACCGGTTTACGCCGCTTGGACCACCGCCTCGGTACTAACCGGGCCCGCAACCGATAAAGCGGCCAACTTCCTTCAGGAGAACTCTTCCTCGTTGCTCAATCAGGCCGCCAACTACCTGCATGGTCGGCCATCCGGCTCGCAGCCGGTCCCCTCCGACGACATCGCCCTGGACAATATGGAGGCAGGGATACCGCAACAGGGCACGACCGGTAACGGCCAGCCCCTCGTCGCCAGCCAAGGCCAGAACCCGCTGGAGATCATGACGGAAGAACCGCCGGCCACTGCCGCCGCCGGCGCGCCCTCCACCAGTGCCAGCGGCCAGGGTGAAGTGGCGATGGTGCAGGTTGCATCCACCCCACCGAACAACGCCGAGCGTAATGTGTGACCCGCTAACGTTCCTGCGCGGCTCCGACCGCGCTCACGGGTCTGCGATGCACCTCCCGAGTCAAGGCAAGCCCTGACTTGGGAGGCTGGCGGGGGCTTCTTGCTTTCCATGGAGTTACACGCGCTTACGCCTAACCGCCAGAGCGATAAAGTTCGTTTTTACTCAACGGTTGAGAAAACGAACGCCTTCGAGCAAGCGCCCCTCTCGACTGTTTGTCATAAATCTCAGGCAAACTCTTCAGCGCCACTGTCGAATCGCGGTTTCCCTACACCTTCGACTGGGTGGAGAACAGTCACCAAGCGTTCGATGGAGAGCATATATGCAGGTTTCCGGTTCCGAGCACGGTTCCCGAGTGCAAAGCACAACCTTTCAAGTGGAAGGCAGCGACAGGCTCCGCCAACGGCCCTTGGCGGCGACGCAGCAAGCGGGCAGTCTGTCGCTCAGCGAGCTGGGGCGGCGGATGGGCCGCTTGCTTTGCCTGCGGCAACGCAACGAGGCCGAACCCTTGCAAGCGCATTCGGGCAGTTCCAGCGCGGAATCCAGCCAGCGGCCGATAGGCGCTCCCGGCTCGCCGAGCGTCGACCTGGAGCGCATCGGCGGCCGGCGTTTCCAGGGCCTGAACATCGAACGCCTGCTGTCCCACGATCCGTCGCGCCACGTCACCACCTCCCTGGAAATGAGCCTGGACAGGCACGGCAAGCTGGTGATCGGCGACAACACCCCGTCCGCCTTGCGTCAGCTGCTCCAGGCCACGCTCGGCCAGACGCCGCGGACCTACCTCACCCACCAAGGCCAGCCGGACGGCGACCAACTGCTGCTGGACAAGCAAGGCTGCCTGCTGCACCTGCAACAGACGCCCGCGGCCATCGTCGTGTTGCGCAGCAGCCGGCCCAGCGAAGCCAAGCGCGACCTCGAGGCCGCCAGCGCAGGCGGCGTGGTCGAGTACCGCCTGCAACGCGAAGCGCACGGTATCCAGCTACACGCCCGCCCCAGGGCTGGCGGCGAGGGCAGCAGCCGCACCGAGCTGGACGCCAGCGGCCGGGCTCATCTCGCCCAACTCACCGGTATCCATGAGGACGTCGCCGCCCAGCGCATGCGCCTGCACGACGGCAAGCTGTACCGCTTCGACGTCGAGGAACAGGCCTGGGCCCTGCATCCCGCCAACGACGGCACGCCGTTCAAGCAGCTCTCGGTGCAGGCGGACGGCCGCCTGTATGCGCTGCACGGCGAGCACCTGCTGGACCTGAGCGCAAGCATGCCGCGCATGCCGCTGGCGGCGCGGGGCGCCGTGGCGTTCTCGGTCGCCGCCGACGGCACCGCCGCCCTGCTCTGCGGCAAGGGCGATGCCCAGCGGGTCCGCCTGGTCAGGCCCGATCGGGCCGACAGCGTCCAGGCGAACCTGGCGGCCGAAAACGGCCAGGTCCACCTGCAACTCGGCCTGGCCGACAGCCGCCACGATCATCCGCTGCGACTCGACGGCGGCAACGCCGAGGCGACCCATATCGGCCTGGCTGGCGACCGCTTGCTGCTGATCGACAACGAAGGGCGGCTGTACAGTGCCGACAGCCCCACGAACAACGGCGCCCTGGACCTGCAACCGGACGCCGCGGCGATACCCGGCGGCGAAGCGCTCGGCCGCACCCGCTTCGCCGAGGGTTTTATGCAAGACGACCAGGGCCGGCTGAATGTGCTGATCAAGGACGGCAAGGGCCATGTGCACAGCCAGCCGGTCAACCGGCCCGACGGGGCGGCGAGCGGTGGCTGGAACCTCAGCGATGCGCTGGTGCTGGATAATCGCCGCGGCCTGCCCGAGGTCGTCCCCGCCCCGGCGAACACCCTGGATCTGGGCCGCCTCGGCCACGTCGCCCTGGAAGGCGGCGAGTTGCAGCGTTGGGATGCGACCGCCAACACCTGGACCGCCACCGGCATCAAAGGGGTGGAGCGCCTGCAACAGGGCCTCGACGGCAAACCCTACATCCTCAAGGGCGGCAAGCTGCAAAAGCTGGACGTGACGCTGGGCACGGGCCGTTTCATCCATGACGGGCAGCATGCCCTGGCTCCCATCGGCCAGAACATCAAGGTCGCCACCGGACGCTCGCTACCCGCCGCAAGCGGCCTGCGCGATATCGCCCTGGTCAGCGAAAAGCTGTTCGTCGCCCTGGAACGGGACGGCCGCCTGCGCCTGCACCACCCCTCCCGGCCCAACGCGGATATCCCCATGACCGGGCTCGACGAGGACATTCAGTCCCTGGCCCTCGACCAGCAGCAGACCCTCTATGCACTGACCCGCAGCGGCCGGCTGTTCAGCCAGCCGCGCGCCGACTGGCAAGCCACCCAAGCCGAAGGGCGCGAGCCGGCAGGCTGGCAGCCTTGCACCTTGCCGGACGAGCAGCCGCTGGAAAGCATCCGCACCGGTCCGGGCAACCGCCTGCTGGCCTGCCCACGCGCAGCGGCGGGGGCGCAGGAGCTATGCCTCGACAACCACGGCTGGCAGCCCCACGAACCCGCGTCCCTGACGCCACCCCAGGCGCTCAAGACGCTGTTCGAGCGGGTGCGCGACGACAGCAAAACCTGGAAGCTCGGCGGCCTCACGGTCAAGGGATCGATCAACCGTCTGGGCCGTAACGGCATGGAGCAGGCGCAGCGCTCCGGCACCGGAGAATTCATCCGCGCGCATATCTTCAAGCCGACCCTGGAAACCCCGCGCCCGTTGAAGAACCTCGGCTACAACCTGCAACACCGTTGGCAGGGCCGCGAAGGACTGAGCGCGATCTACGAGGCCGAAGGTACCCTCTTCGACCGCTTGCACGCCCTCGCCGCCGATGACCGCGCAGCCACCGGCCCGGACCTGAAGGCGCGCATCGCCGGACTGGAATGCGCTGCCTCGCTCAAGGAGGCGCTGGAAACCTTCCGTGCCGAGCTGCAACACAACTGCGAGAAGAGCGCCGTGGCCCTCGGCCAGGCGGCGGGCGTGCTCAATATGCACGGCGAACCCCGGGAAGATTTCAAGCCATCGCGGCTCGCTGGCTTGCGCCAGAAGCTCGACCCCTACAGCGCCGGCGCCGACCTCGCGCCTCTGCTGCGCGGCGCCCTGGCCCGCGTCGCACCGGAAGGCGACCGCGCCAGCCAACTGCTCGATCGCTTCGCCGAGCAAGGCGTCCCGCTGTCCTACCGCAAGAGCGAAATGCCCCTCGGCCGCCGCCGCGACCCCGGCGACGATAGCGCCCTGCTCAAGGCGCGCCTGGCGCTGGACGTGGCGACCCTGCGCGAACTGGATGCCCTGGTGCATTGGCTGCAGGTCGAGGCCGCCCCGCTCGAGCAATTACCCGAAGCCCTCTCGACGCTGCGCGACCAGTATTACCAGGAACACCCGCTCAAGGTGGTCACCGACATGGGCTTTCGCAACCACGACAGCCTGGAGGCCAACTATGACGCGGTGAAAGCCTTCCTCAACGCCTTCAAGAAGACCGATCACGCCGTGCACATCAATCTGCGCGGCGCCTTCGGCGGCGACTCGGCGGACATGGCAACAGGGCTGAAAGCCGCGCTCAAGGAAATCGAGGGTTATCATGAGCTGCAGATTCATCGCGGCTACGCTGGCCGGGCGAGCACGCCGACCATGGGCCCGGGCGGCAAGTTCACCCATCCCGGCGGTACCCTGGCGGCCAACCGCGGTTATTCGCTGACCTTCCAGATGGAGGACGACAAGTTCACCAAGGAGGAACGTTTCCTGGTGAGCTTCGTCCGCCAGGGCGGCGGTTCGGCCAGCCTCGGCGTCGGTCTGCGCGAGCGTAGGCTGGGCCACAACCATGAACTCGGTGCGAACCGCGAAGCCAGCCTGAGCCTTCCCCTGGACGCCAGCCTCCGGGGCACCCTATCCGGCGCTGCGCAGGATGCGCTGATCTTCACCCTGGTGCCCGGCGAGATCGATGCCTTCGTCGACAGCCTGGTCGAAGGCACGCTCAACCCCTACGAACTGATGCGCCGGGGTATGGATCACGAGGTGCAGCGCGGCTATCGCTTCAGCCTCGACCTGGATCTCAGCCTGTCCGCGAACGCCGGCTACGGAGTCAACCTGTCTAGGCTCAGTTCTCTGTTCGATGACATTCTGCGCTTCCAGGGCGGTGCCGAAGTCACCCTGAACCTACTCAACTACAGCCAGCACCGGCTGGCCAGCAACGGCGCCGTGCAGCGCGAGGAAGGCAGCCTGAATCGGCCGCGTCTGTTCAACCAGGTGCGCGCGGCGCTGCACCTGCCGCAGGCCCACCTGATCAGTTCGCACACGGCGTCGGACGGCGAATTCCAGCAAATACGCGGCGGTCTGGACAACACAGTCGCCGCCTCGCTGGAGAACCGCACGGCCAAACGCTACAAGTTCCTCTTCAAGGCGATCGAACCGGTTACCGAGGCCGAGGTAGCCAAGGTTGCCTCCGGCCTGGCCAAGGCGTTTCGCGACAAAGCCTCCGTCAGCGCGCTCGGCGAACTGGCCGGGGAACGCGATATCGACCGGCGGCTGGACGGTATGAGCGAACGCTTCGCCAACCGCGAGCCGGATAACGACGAGCAGTACGCCGCCCTGCAGAAGCTGCGCGCCCTGGGCGACAAACATGTCGCCACCCTCGCCGGGCACAGTTCATTGGGCGAGGCCTATTTCGACACCACCTACATGGACCTTGGCCGCCTGGATCGAATGAGCCTGCTGACCCGCCTGAGCGCCGGGCTCAATCCACGCCACGCGCAGAGCAACGCCGAGTACATCGCCGGCCTGATGGGTCGCGACCCCAAGCTCGATGGCTTGATCAAGCAATTGCAGGGCACCCCTGGCACCTCGGCCAGGGTGCGCCTGGAACTCAAGGACGAGATCAAGGCACAGATCGAACGCGGCTGCGCGGACGGCACCCTGACCGAAGCCAAATTGATCGCCAAATTGCAGGACCGCGACAACCTGCGTCTCAAGGCGATCTTCCTGTTCCAGGCCGCGGACAAGCGCGAAGGCTTCACCTCGCCCCTGCCGCTGCTCGGCTACACCAGCGAAACCTCGCTGGGCCTGGTCCGCTGCCTGGGCCGGGTCATCTTCGACTTCGGCCGCGACCAGAACACACCCAAGGGCTACACCCTGGACGGCGATATCGCGCACTACGACGAACCGACCCGCGAAGGCATCGCCGCGATGAAGAACGAGGGCTTCGATCTCAAGCGGTCGTGACCCGCACGCAGGACGTCTTGTTCGGCGCGCGAGCCTCATGCCGGACAAGCCCACCGGTTTTCGGGGCGAGCTTTCGCTTATCCACCAAACCTGTCGCATGCAGCCCTGCGGGCTGCATGCGACACCTTACGCCGGCTTAACCGAATTAATGGCCGCCAAGGAACCTCATTGGGGTTTTCCCCACTCACGGCATTACAAGAACAAATACCAGATGCTGCTTCATACCTACTGCCCGTTCCAGTCCATAACAATGACCAGCGTTGAGCGCAGTAGGTTGTCTAGCGCCTCGGTAGCGATGAAAACAGCCAAGCGCTTCAAATTCCTCTTCAAGCCCGCGCAGCCGCTGACCGGCGGCGACCTGACGAACCTCGGCGACACCCTCGGCAAGGCGTTCAGGGATAAGGCCAGCGGCGCGCTGCTGAAGGAAATCGACACGCACGAGGATCTCGATAAACGCCTGGCCGCCTTGCAGGACGCCTTCGGCGACAGGGAGGTGATCAACGACGACCAGCACGCGGCGCTGAAGAGCCTACGCCAGGCCACCGACCGTCACGAAGCGGCCAAGGCCGGCCACAACATGCTGGACTATATGCGCCTGG
>CAMPJN010000177.1 GCA_946886875.1 uncultured Pseudomonas sp. | reverse complement strand
CGGCGAGCAGTTCTGCAGCCACGTTGAGAAAGCGCTCCAAGGCTTTTTTACTGCGGACCTGGGTTGGGCTGGAAATGCTGTACATGAGCGCGTTCTCTATAAAAAAGCAAGCCGATACTAAGTTTTTCCGGAGTATAAGGCAAATAGGTCGATTTTAACGAACACGCTGAAATTAATATCAAGTGGGCGCACATCAAGATAACTGATGAATAGCCATAACGACTGGCTTATTGGTATCGGGAAGTTATCGCTTAAGGAGTTTTTTATTTATGCACTACATTCAATTGAAAAGCGGCCGCTGCGCCTATATGCGTCAGGGCAAAGGCGTTCCGGTACTGTTGCTGCACGGTTTGGGTTCGTCCTGGCAGGACTGGCAACCACAGATCGACGCGCTGTCGCGCTTCGCCGAAGTATTTGCCCTCGACCTGCGTGGCCATGGCGCCAGCGAACCCCTGAATGCGCCGACCAGCGTCGCCGAGTTGGCCAATGACGTCGCCGAGTTCATTCGGGTGATGAATATTCGCGGCTGTGTTCTGGTGGGTATTTCGATGGGCGGTATGGTCGGTTTCCAGTTATTGGCCAATCAGCCCGATCTGGTGGGAGCGATGGTGGCGATCAACAGCGCGCCGAGTTTCCCGCTGGATGGTTGGAAGATACGGGCAAAAGTCTATATGCGCTTGGCGATGGTCCGTCTGCTGGGCTTGAAGGCACTCGGCCGATTGATGGCGCGCAAACTCTTTCCCCATGCTGAGCAGGAACAGCTCCGTCGTCTGATGGCCATGCGCATCGCCGCCAACGACCGCACCTCCTATTTACATGCGATACACGCGATTCTCGGTTGGTCGGCATTGCCGGCGGTGAACCGCGTCGATATCCCGATGCTGATTATCGCTGGCGACCGCGACTACACCCCCCTGGCCTACAAACGGGCCTATACGGCGCAGTTGCGCAACGCCGAACTGGTGGTGGTGGCCGACTCCGGGCATGCGACTCCGCTGGATCAGCCGGGGCAGCTGAATGCCTTGTTGGAACGATTTATCCGGGCGAGGCAAGTCAGCCGCGACCGGGCCTGAGCGTGAAAACTTGGCGCCGCAATGGCGCCTTCTTTTTGCCTGTTCGTCTGTGGGAAGCAGACCCCCGAACCCAGCCAGTCACCCGCTAATATGCCGATCAGCATTACACTAGCCCGCTTGGTCGATAGTGAGCGCTTTCATGCATCTGCAATTCTGGTCCCACGCCAGCTCCGCGGGTTTCACCTTGCGCGGTTGGCATTCGTCGCCCTCGGGTAAACCACTGCTGCATTTTCTTCACGGCAACGGCTATTGCGGGCGGGTCTACGAGCCGATGCTGGCCCGTTTGGCCGAGGACTTCGACCTCTGGTTGTGCGACGTCCAGGGCCATGGCGACAGCGAGCACGGCGGGCGCTTTCATGGCTGGAATCGCAGCGTCGAGCTGGCCCTGGAGGCGTTTGCCGTGGGCCGCGAGCGTTTTTCCGCGGTGCCGGCGTTTGCCCTTGGGCACAGCTTCGGCGGGGTGTTGACCGGGCTGATGCTGGCCCAGCAACCGCAGCTGTTCCAGCGCGCGGTGTTGCTCGACCCGGTGCTGTTCACCCCGGCGATGATCGGCGTGATGGCGCTTTCCGATGTGGTCGGCCTGAGCCAGCGCACCACCTTGGCGCGTAAAGCCCGTCTGCGTCGCAGCGTCTGGCCGGATCGCGCCGCGGCCTATGCCGCACTGCATGAGCGCGGCATGTTTCGCGGTTGGCACGAGGATGCGTTCGAGGCGTATATCGCTCACGCCTTGAAAGACAGCGACAAAGGCGTCGAACTGAAATGTCGGCCCAGCCGCGAGGCGGAAATCTTCGGCTCATTTCCCAAACGCCTGTGGCCGTCGCTGGCCAAGGTCAGCACGCCGACACAGGTGCTTTATGGCCAGCGCAGCTACCCCTTCGTCGCCAAATCGGTGGCGCGCTGGTGCACCGGCAATGCCCACGTCAGTGCCCAGGTGGTGACGGGAGGGCACTGCTTTATGCAGGAGCAACCGCAGGACAGCGCCGAGCGCATCGGTGATTTTCTTCTGCAGCGCGACTGAGGGGAACCTGCCGAATCGGGCTAGGTCCAGTAGGCTTCAATCTCTCAAGGAGTCCCGGTGAAACGGATGCTTTGCAGTCTATTAGTCGCGTTTGCCGGCCAAGTTCAGGCGCTGGAATGGCAGGACAGTCCGGCGGTCTCGCAGGTCTTCGCCCAAGCCGGAATTTCAGGCACTTTCGTCCTCTACGACGTCGCCAAGGAGCGCTTGCTCGGACATGCTCGCCAGCGTGCAGAAACCCGCTATATCCCGGCGTCCACCTTCAAGATCGCCCATAGCCTGATCGGCCTGTCGACGGGTGCGGTCACTAGCGTGGACGAGGTTTTCGTCTATGACGGCAAGCCGCGTTATATGCAGAGCTGGCAGCGCGACATGGGCTTGCGCGAGGCGATCAAGGTCTCCAATGTGCCGGTCTACCAGGAGCTGGCGCGGCGTATTGGCCTCGAACGGATGCGCGAGCAGCTGGCACCATTGCACTACGGTAATGGCGAGGTCGGCCAGGCGGTCGATCAGTTCTGGTTGGCTGGCCCCTTGGCGATCAGCGCCGTCGAACAGACTCAGTTTCTTGCGCGTCTGGCTCAAGGTCAGCTGCCATTGTCGCCGGCCATTCAGGCTCAGGTCCGGCAAATCAGCCAACTCGAGCAAGGCGCCGGCTGGACCCTGTATGGCAAGACCGGCTGGGGCACTTCGGTAAAACCGGATATCGGTTGGTGGGTCGGCTGGCTGGAGCAGGACGGCAGGCTCTATAGCTTCGCCCTGAATATGCCGATGGAGGATCTGGCCGACGCCAACAAGCGTATTGAGTTGGGCAAGGCCAGTTTGCGGGCGCTTGGGTTGCTCTAGCAGGCCGTTGAAAAACTACCTGCTAGCTGTCTCGTTGGGCTTCGTTCCTCAGTGCCAACCCACAAGGGGTTACTCATTACGCTGGCGCTCGTCCGCTTTGGCACGCCAGCGATCCAGTTCGATAACCTGAGCGCTTTGCTGCTCGGGTTCGCGGAATGGATGAGGCGCCAGCTCGATGCGTCCGGGGTGGCGGCCGAACATGGTGATGCTGCCGATGTGACGCTGTTCGCCAGTAACGGTGAATTCGAAGCCATAGACCCGCGCCAGGCGTTTCTGGCCGCGGGCATCGGCGCGCAGGGCGAATTTCTGCAGCGCCACATTGCCGTCGAGCAATTCGACATCGAGCTTGCCGCAGTGCTGTTTCACTGCCAGCAAGGCGCGCTCGCGGATACCGTGGCCGTGCCACAGCCAGGCCACGGCACTGGCGAACAGCATGACCAGAAACACATCGAACAGATCGATCATCGCAACTCCCGCTTCAAGAGCCAGAGCTTACCCTATCTGCCGCATAATTCTCAGGCGCGGGCGTTGCAACGCGGGCGCGAGTTGATTAGCGTCCGCAGCACATCACAAAAGGAATTTGCCATGCATTGTCCCGCTTGCCGCACCACTCGCCTGCAACCGACAAAACTGGATGGTGGCCTGCTCGCCCACGGCTGCGCCGCCTGCTCGGGGGCGCTGGTTTCGCTGCTGTATTACCGCGACTGGGCCGAGCGCAGCCCGCAGGAGCCGCAAGCAAGCGAGGTCGCGGTCAGCGAGGCGGGCGACAGTCAGCAAGCGCTGACGTGCCCGAAGTGCAGCAAGTTGATGGGCAAATACCAGATCAGCGGTACCCGTGCCAATCGCCTCGACCTATGCGGCAGCTGCGACGAAGCCTGGCTCGACGGCGGCGAATGGGAGCTGCTCAAAGCGCTCGAACTGAGCCAGCGCATGCCGGCGATCTTCACCGAGGCCTGGCAGCGCCAGGTGCGCCAGCAGGCCAGCGAAGAAGCGCGCCGTCAGCGCTTTACCCGGTTGGTCGGCGAAGAGGCGATCAACCGCGCCGATGAGGTGCGCGCCTGGTTGAACGATCATCCGCAGCGCCGCGAGCTGCTGTTCTATATCGGTCACGACTGATCGGCCGCTGCTGAAGGGAAGCACTGTGAATAGATGGATAACGATTATCCTGCTGGGCGGTCTGGCTCTGCTGGGCGGTGTCGCTGGCCTGTGGTTATACGATGAGCCGCTCGAGCCGCAGACCCAGGCGTGGCTTGATCAACTTGCAGAGCCCGAGGCAAAGAGCGCTGCCTACCTGCAGTTGCTGGGGCTGGACGCACCTGCAGGCAGCGATCCGCTGGTCGAAGGCCGCAAGCGATTGTCAGCAGCCAATATCGATGCCGAAGCGAGTGGTCTGGCGATACCCGGGGACGAGATATGTTCGCTCACCGAGTCCGGCTGCTTGCAACGCTTGCTCCAGGATCGAGAAGCGCGTGCGGCGCATCTGCATCAACACCGCGAGTTGTTGCAGCGCTACGAAGAGCTGTTGACCCTGGAGGACTATCGAACGCTCAGTAAGGTCAGCATGAGTGAGCCGATGCCCGCTTACGGGGCGTTGATCAAGGCCAACCAACTGCGCGCCTTGCAGGCCCTTGGATTGATCGATGAAAAGCGCGGCGCTGAGGCGCTGCAGTTACTCGAGCAGGACATCCGCCAGCTACGCGCCTTATTGGTGGACGCCGACAGCCTGATCATGAAGATGGCGCTGGTCAATCTGCTGGCGCGAGATCTGGATAACCTTGCGCTGCTGTACCACGCCGAACTGCTCCCGCGTCCCGCTATCCAGCCGGCGCTGAGTGCTGCGGAGCGCGACATGCTCGCCGCCATGCGCCGCGAATTCGCGCTGGTGGCCCATGGTCTTGAAGGTGTCGCAGGCGACGCCAATATGGCCAGCATGGGCTTCGCCCGTTGGCAGTTGCAGTTGCTCTACAAACCGCGCATGACCATCAATGACAGCCTTTCGACTTACCTGCGGATCGCTGAAAACGCCCGCCTGGATGCCCAGTCATTCGCCCGCCAAGTGCGCGATGGAAAGTCCGAAACGGCTGAGCGACCAGCGCCCTGGCGCCGCCTGCTGAATCCGGTGGGCATGATACTGGGCGAGGTCGCTGTGCCTGACTTCAATCGTTACCTGGCGCGCCTGCATGACCTTGACGCGAAAATCGTCCTGTTCAATCAGCTGGGGCGCGAGGCACAGGCCGGCGGCAATCCATATCGCCCGGATCAGGGGCCGGAATGGAACGCCGAGGTGCAACGTCTGTGCTTCGACGGGCCACTTCCAGACCACCAGTTGTTACGTTGTCTGCCAGGCGAAGCCTGACCGGACGGCCTACTCGGTCGCCGCACTCAACGCCTGATAGCGCTGCTGCAACTCATGCCGGATCTGCCGGCGCTGCAAGCCCTGGCGTTGCCGCCGCAGCCCGTCCGGGGTGTTCGGCGTCAGTGCGGGCACGGCTGTCGAATTGCCCTGGTCGTCGACCGCGACCATGGTGAAGAAACAACTATTGGTATGGCGCACCGAGCGTTCGCGGATGTTCTCGGTGATCACCTTGATGCCGATCTCCATCGACGTGCGCCCGCAGTAGTTGACCGAGGCGAGAAAGGTCACCAGTTCGCCGACATGAATCGGCTCGAGAAAGGTCACCTGATCCACCGAAAGCGTCACCACATAGCAGCCGGCAAAGCGGCTGGCGCAGGCGTAGGCGACTTCGTCGAGGTACTTGAGCAGGGTGCCGCCATGGACCTTGCCGGAGAAGTTGGCCATATCCGGGGTCATCAGTACGGTCATCGACAGCTGGGCGTTTCCGGGTTCCATAGGGCACTCGAGGCAAAGAAGAAAGGTAACGGGCGCGGCATCGGTAATCGGCAGCGGTTGCTGATTTATCCAGAATAGTCGCCTGGGCGCGGGGCAGTTCCGCGATACAGGTTATGCGACGTCGCGAAGGTTTAAGCTAGGCACTCTTTTTTCGCCAGGTTTTCGCCAGGAGATAGTAATGTCCCGCCGTCATTGGATTTTTCTGGCGTGTTTGCTGCTGCCTGCAGGCGCTGTCGCCGAGGCCGATTGCCACAGTGCCGCGGGTTGTAATCAAGCCGGCACCGCTGCCTACCAGGGCGGCCAATACCCGCAGGCGATCGAACTGTTCGAGCGCCAACTGCGCCGGGTCGAGGATGCCGATGGCCAGAGCCGCGAACCGGCGCTGAACAACCTGATACTGAGCAACCTCAAGGCCGGCCGCAGTGGCATGGCCAGGGCCTGGTTGAATCTGGCGCTGGATGAGCACATGCACGGCCCAGCCACCCGGCACAACCTGGCGAAGGTCGCTGACGCGCTCGACTACCACGGCATGACCGCCTCCGTGGCCGGGCGTTATTTGCGCTATGGCGGTCAGGCGGTATGGAGTTCGCTGGATATTCGCCGGCATGCCGATGGCCGACTGCGCGCGAGCTTTGTCCCCCTGCGTGCAGGTGCGCAGGTCGAAGACTACGGCCCGGCGGCAATAGGTGAGCTTGAGGGTAGTTTGCAGGGGCAAGGCGCTCATTATCTATTGCAGGACGCCGGGCTGGCTGCGCAGTGTTCGGTCGAACTGCTGATCGAAGGCCTGGATCTGCGGGTATTGGAAGTATTCGCCGGGGATGATTGCCAGCAATATGGCGGTGCGGGAATCAGCGTCGCGGGTCGCTACTACAAGGTCAGCGCGACGCCCGAAGAGTGAAGCCCGATTGCTCAACCCGCGCGTCAGCCTAGGCAGCATTGGCGCTGCCGGGCCGTCTGGCCCGGGCAGCCTATTCGCAGAGCCAGGAATCAACTTTCCAGCCAGACGTCGCGCACCCAGTGCCAGACCGAATCCCAGGTTTCTTCTTCGCTGACTTCGCCGGTATCGCCTTCCCAGAGCACCACGGTGCCGTCCTGTTCGACGCAGTAATAATCGCCGCGGTTTTCGCAGATCGGCACCAGCTCGCGCGGTACGCCGAGGGACCAGGCCACCGAGGCGACTTCCGGCAGGTAGGTGTGCGATTGCGGATCGGTGGCGGTCACCGGCTCCAGGCGGCCGTAGACCACATCGCTGACCTTGAGCAGAAACTCGCGCAGCTCGAAGGGCAGGTTGATCAGGATCTGCTCCTCGATCTCGACCAGCAGCTCCTCTTCCGGCAGCTCCAGCGGCACTGGTACCGGCTCGTTGAATTCACGCAGTTGTTCGATGACTTCTTCCACGACAGCCTCCCAGAAAAGTTGCGCTTATACAGCAGCTCGACGCTGCGGCGATAGAGCCAGCCACAATTGGACTAGCTGGCTTGTTGAACAATTGCAAGATTTCCGCCGACGGATCAGCCTGTTCGCGATCGGATGCAAATGCGGACACGCCGAGGGTTTGCCCGCATCGAACTACCAGCAGTGGACAGCGTTTCACTGTCCTTATTCTGCAAAGGCGAACGATTGGTAGCCCGGATAAGCGCAGCGCAATCCGGGATCGCAGTGCAGCCCGAAGCCGCAAAAAACAAAACCCGGAACAAGTCCGGGTTTTGTGTGAATCCAGCCAGCAATCAGGCGTTCTGGCGGATACCCGCGACCAGCCAGGGCTGGTTGTCGCCGGCTGCGCGTTCCAGGCGCCAGCTTTCGCTGAAGGCTTCGCCCTGGTCGAAGCGCGAGGTCTTGGCCACGCCGGTGAAGGTCAGGGTGGCGA
>CAMPJN010000176.1 GCA_946886875.1 uncultured Pseudomonas sp. | reverse complement strand
CGGTCAGCTTCCAGCCTTCGAAATGGGTGATCTCGTCACCGGGGGAGAAGCGCACTCGGGTCAGCGGTGCATTGCGGATGGCGTATTGGCGGGTTTCGCCGGTGGCCGGGTAGAGCATGGTGAGCATGCGGCCATCCTGCATAAGGACGGTGCCCAGGCCCAGTTCCGCTTCGCTGTCGCTGATCCAGCGTTGCCCCGGTTCATATTGCGCCATGCCTGTCTGTCTCCCGCCTGAAAAAGCCGACTATGGTAACGGAAGCCGGCTCCGAGGTTGAGAATAATTGATCGTTCTATGGTGATTCTCTTCACCTATTAGCATCCAGGCAGGGCGCAGAATTACGCCGCGTCGGCCTGTTTGGGTTCTGGTTTTTTTCTCCCGCTGCCACCGTTGCGTCTACCCCGGGCGCCCTTGGGCTCCGGCTTGCCGAGGGCGCATCGGTAGGCAGTCGCGACTTTGTGTGGTTAGCTAAGGTGGAAGTGTAGCGAGGCGCCGCTAAAGTCGCCGATTGGATGGCCGACAGCCTGACCAAAGGAGGGTTAAACAGTGCTACCGCCGATCCCCCATAGCCTGGTGCCGGTCACCGTGCAGCAGGACGTGATCAAGCCAAAACCGGAGATCCCGCCGGTGACACCGGCTGCCGAGAGCGCCAAGGAAAGCGGCGTGAGCCTGGACAAGCGTCATCCCCAGGAGGCCGAAGCCTTGTTGCGCGAGGAACAGCGCCGTCGCCAGCGCCGCCGCGGCTACACCGCGGAAGAGTTGGCCGAAGGCGAAGTGGCCGAGGCCGACGAGGCGCTGATCGACGAGCTGCCTCGCCAGGGGCTGTGGGTCGATGTCGAAGTCTGAGCCGCTGCGGCGCTATTTACCCTCCACTAGCTTGATCCCATACCGTGACCTTATTCGACGACTGTGTATTGAATCTGCCCGATGCCGAGCTGGGTTTTTATGCCGATTGGTTGGACTCGGCGACGGCCGATCGTTGGCTTGCGCAATTGCTGGCCGAAACGCCCTGGGAACAACCGAGCGTACGCCTGTATGGGCGCGAGTATCCGGTGCCGCGGCTGGTAGCCTGGTACGGCGATGCCGAGGCGACTTACCGTTACTCTGGCCTGAGCCACCAGCCCTTGCCCTGGACGCCGCTGCTCGCACAGATTCGCACGCGGCTGGTCGACGCCCTGGGCCTGCCGCTCAACGGCGTGTTGCTCAATTATTACCGCGACGGTCAGGACTCCATGGGCTGGCACAGCGACGACGAGGTCGAGTTGGGCCGCAACCCGCACATCGTTTCGCTGAACCTGGGCGGCAGCCGGCGTTTCGACCTGCGGCGCAAAGGCCACAACCGTATCCAACACTCGCTGCTGCTCAATCAGGGTTCGCTACTGGTCATGGGCGGGCCGACCCAGCATTATTGGCAGCACCAGATCGCGAAAACCCGCATGCCCTGCGCGCCGCGTCTGAACTTGACCTTTCGCCTTGTCCGGTCGTCCTATGAGCAACCTGAGCCATGAGCAGATAAGCAAATGAATGACGACGGTAAATTGATCGATTTCGCCGCCGAGCGCGGCAAGCGTATCCACGACCTGCGCGACAAGAAGCTCGACGAGTTGCGTGCAGCCTTCGAGCTGGCCTTGCCCACTCCCAAGGGCAAGAAGAAACCCAAGGGCAAACCGAAGAAGCCTTGAGCCGGCCTGAGCGCCTGCAGCGCCTTATCCATATGGCTTTGCCATCACCTTGTCGGCGCACATTTCACGCCATTTCGACTTGTCCATGAGCCACTTGTAACTGGCTCGCCAAGCGCTCGACCAGGGCGCTCACCTTGCGTTCGGCTTCGGCGATAGAGGCCGCAAGGGTTTCGCCTCCTGCTTCCTGATTCTCGATGGCAATGCTATGCACGGTGGTGATGCCGATAAAACCGAGGGCGGTTTTCAGGCTGGGTTCGAGATGATTCATATGGGCCAATGCGCCGTCAGGCTCAAAACCGACGCCGCCGCGGGAGGAGAGCACCACGGCCTGGCGTAAACGGTCGGCGAGCCTCGGTATGAACGGGTCGTCGTGGTTCGATGGGTCGAAATCCACCGTCCGGCCAATACGCACCACCTGATCCACCCAGGCCTTGAGTGCCGCCGGCATGCCGAAGTTATACAGCGGCGCGCCAATCACGATGATGTCCGCCGCAATCAGCTCGTCGATCAGTTGGTCGCTTTCGGCCAGCACCTCGCCCATCCAGGCTTTCTGGTTTTCAGCGGGGGCAAAGGCGGCTTCGATCCACTTGCCATCGATGAACGAGGGCGGCGTCGCGCCCAGATCTCGATAAGAGAACGTATCCGTCGGGCGCTTGGCCTGCCACTGGCTAACAAACTGATGGGTCAGCCGGCGACTGTGCGAACCGTGTTCGTGGGTGCCGGAGCGACCGGGGCGCGCGCTGGCATCCAGCTGCAAGATGTGAGTCATGTTCGGTTTCCTTGTTGTGGTGAGTTGAATTCATCTGACGTTGACAACAGTCACATGCTAAGTCAGGGTTTTCAGCTGCCACAAACGACCAGTTTTTTCCTCTATAGATGAGTTGAGTTCACTTATGAATCCTCGCCGATTACCCTCTCTATCGGCATTGCGAGCCTTCGAGGCGGCGGCCCGTCATGAGAGCGCCAAGCAGGCCGCTGAGGAATTATCGGTGACCGCTACTGCTATCAGTCACCAGATCCGCGGTCTGGAGGCGTCCCTTGGTGTGGCGTTGTTCGTGCGCAAACCTCGGCAACTGTTGCTGACGGCTCAGGGCAGGGCGTTGCAGGAGGTGTTGGCGTCGGCTTTCGATGCGATCGGTAGCGCTGTCGAACGGCTGAAAACCACTCCGGTGCGGCACGCCGTTACGCTCTCCACCACGCCCGCAATCGCCGTGCGCTGGCTGTTGTCCTGGATATGTTTGCTACGCGATGCCCACCCGCAGATCGACCTGCGCATCCACGCCTCGCATGAGCCGGTGGCCCTGGATGGCGTGACGGCTGATCTGGCCATTCGCTATGGCGACGGTCATTGGCCCGGACTGGTGGCAGAAAAGCTGTTCGACAATGTTTTCATACCCGCCTGCAGTCCTCATCTGGGCCTGACGCAGGCGGCCGATTTACCGCAGCACCCCCTGCTTCACTTCCGGCCACAACAGGTATCGACCTTTCCGATGGATTGGGCCGGCTGGCAGAAACGGGCCCAGGTGCCCGGACTCGACGTGAACGCAGGGTTGGTTTTTTCCGATGAGACCCATGCGATTTCGGCCGCCATCGGCGGGCAGGGGGTCGCGCTGATGAGTCGTCCGCTGATCGCCGATGAACTGGCCGAGGGGCGGTTGGTGCAACCGTTCGGCCCGGAGTTACCAGGCAAGCCGTTTTACCTGGTGTATCCGCAAAGTCGTCAGGATGACCCGGTTATTCTGGCTATTCGGGATTGGGTTTTGAACGTCCCAGGGGGATTGTGCCCCGAGGCGCCGAGACGGTTGCCGTTTGAGTAAGTGCCATGCCGCGAGCGTTTGGAGGTGCTCGATTTATTGATCTGGATCAGTCTTCCGCGCCTTCCCCGTCCAGCCCTTGTGCGCCCTTGATCCAGATCAATAGCGGCCTTTCCGCCCCTGTTAACTTGAAGCCATACAGCGAGTTTCATTCAGGAGGCACCATGTTTATCGATGTCGTAGTTATTGCCGGTATCGGCACCGTCGGACTGATGGTGGCCTTCTTCGCTGGGGTTGGTTATTTCATCTGGAAGGATTCGCACAAGCGTAAGCGCCAAGGCTGATCCTCCGGGTAACGGGCACGCAAGGCAATTTGGGCGACTTCGGTCGCCTTTTTTTATGCTTGGTCTTTATCTCCGTCAGCTGGTGCCGGCGTAGGTGGGGCTGACTGTGGCTCGGGCTGAATATAGCTCGCCTCGAACTGCGTCAGACCGTCGTCGATGCTCCACCAGTTGGCCTTGGACGCGGTATAGAAGTGGGCAATGGGTTTGCTTGCCAGAGGTTCGTTGATCAGGCCGGCTCTGATTCGCAGCACGCTTGGCAAGCTGTCCTTGCGGCTGTAAATCGGCGAGCCGCATTGCCGGCAAAACACCCGCTGTTTACCCGGCGAAGAGGCAAAAGAGCTAAGCAACTCAGCGCCGCTAAGCAGATGAAACTCGTTGAGATCGACCGGAATATTGCTGGCGAAGGGGCCGCCCTGGGCTTTGCGGCACTGGGAGCAATGGCATAGCTGAATCGGCTCCAGCTCCGCGTCGATGCGAAACTGCACGCCGCCGCATAAACAACCACCTGTATACATGAGCCATCTCCGTCAAAGGATCGATGTCGGCGTTCTTTCCCGTAATGTCGTGGCGCTGGATGCCTGTTTCAGCGCCCAGAACGCCTGAAAGGCAAAGAACAGATAAAACAGCGACAGCAGCAGCGCCATGGTTTCGATCACCATGGGGCTGGCGTCGCTGATCCAGCTCAGCACTATGGCGGCGCAAGCCAGGGCGCTGAGGCCGGCGGCGAACCAGTGCCTGCGCCGTAGATAGGCGAAGGCGAGAAAGCCGGCGGTGATCGCCAGCCCCCACCATTTAAACCAGGTGGCGATATGCAGAGTCGGCAACAACGCGGTTACGGCTTGATCGTTGGCCAGCGCTGCGCTGATTTCCAGCATCAGCAGGTTCTCGCGGATGTCGCTGGGGATGATGCTCAGGGCGAATGCCAGGCCAAGCCAGGCGCTGGTGATGCCTTGACGGGCGAGGCCGAGCAGCAACAGCGCGAGCAGGCCGGCGTAGGCGAAGGGGAACAGCATGTCGATGTACTGGCCCTTGTCCATGGCGGCGCGGTGGTTGACCGCGGAGTCGCTATTGCCCGTAAGAAATTCGAGGTCGGCTGCCGTTCGGGCGAATTCGAAAGCCAGCACCGGGGTGCGAAACCCCTCCGTCAGTCCGGCCTCTGCTGGGTAGGTGAACAGCAACAGCAGGGCTAGCAGCAGGGTGGCGAGAGCCGCGACTGCTGTGGCGCGTATCAGGTACGGGGAGGGCTGGGTTTGTTGCATCCGTGCTTACTCAGAGATGTTCGACGGCTGTCCGCCGGGAGTGCCCGGCGTACTGGCTTGTTAGCAGGTAGTTTTTCAACAGCCTGCTAGCCGATGCTGATCGGCGGCAACTTGGCTAACTCAACGGTCTGCTGTTTACGCGGCGCAAGGATTTCTGCTTCGCCGTCGACCACCAGTTCGTCGTTCTGGTTGAACACGCGGGTGGCGACGCGCACGCGAAACTTCGGCAGCTTCTCGAGAATTTCCAGGCGTACGGTCAGGGTGTCGCCGAGCTTGACCGGCAGGGTGAAACGCATGGTCTGGCCCAGGTAGATGGTGCCGGGCCCGGGCAGCTCGCAGGCCACCGCGGCGCTGATCAGAGCGCCGCTGAACATGCCGTGGGCGATACGTTCCTTGAACATGGTGGTGGCGGCGTATTCAGCATCCAGATGCACCGGGTTGTGGTCGCCGGATACGGCGGCGAACAGCTGGATATCGCGTTCTTCGACGGTTTTGCTGTAGCTGGCGGTTTGCCCGACTTCGAGTGCTTCATAGGGCGTGTTACTGCTTTGCGTCATGCGGAAATCTCCTGGGGTTGGGCGGGGCGCTGGCGTGGATGGCGCAAAGCCTGTTCCAGCCAGTCGATAATGAACGCAGTCACTTCGTCGCGGTTGCTTTCATTGAGCAATTCATGACGAGCGCCTGGATAAATCTTCAGTTGCACTTGGGTATTGCCAGCCTGGCGTAAGGCATTCGCCAGGTCGGCCTGACGCTTGCCGTCGCTGACCGGGTCGCATTCGCCGCCTATCACCAGCAGCGGCAGGCTGCTGTCGATCTGCGCGAGCTTGTCCACAGGGGTGATCTGCAGCAGCCCGCCGAGCAGGTCGCACCAATATTGGTTGGTGCAGCGGAAGCCACAGAGCGGGTCGGCGACGAACTTGTCGACTTCCGCCGGATCGCGGCTCAGCCAGTCGAAAGCGGTGCGGTTGGGTTTGAAGGCTTTGTTGAACGAGCCGAAAGAGAGGAAGTCGATCAGCGGACTGCGCCCGGTCTTGCCCTGGCGCCAGCGCTCGAAGCGGGCGATCAGCCTGGCCAGGTGATAGAGCGTTGTCGGTTGGTAATTCGACCCGGACAGAATGGCACCTTGCAGACTGCTGCTGTGCTGCATCAGATAGGCCTGGGCGATGTAGCTGCCCATGCTGTGGCCGAGCAGGAAGATCGGCGCCTGCGGATGCTGCTGACGAATATGGTGGTTAAGGCACGCCAGGTCGCCGACCACCAGTTCCCAACCGTTGTCGTCGGCATAGTGGCCAAGGGTGCTGTGCTCGGCGGTTTTGCCGTGGCCGCGTTGATCATGGATGTACATCTCGAAACCGGCGGCCACCAGGGCGGCGCCCAGGCGTTCATAGCGCGCGCTGTGTTCGGCCATGCCATGGGCCACCATCACCACTGCCTTGGGCGGCTGCTCGGAATACCAACGGTTTACATAGATGGGGAGGGCGTCGCTGCTGTTCAACCAAAAGGTATCGTGGTGCATGGCGAATCCTTGAGCCTGCGGGGGTGGGGCATTGTAGGGCCAGCGAGCGGGCTTTTCACAGCGCCACCGCGTGATGCGAGATTCACATGGTCAATGACGCCTGTCTAAGTATTTGCGCCCTGTCGCAGAGCTGCTAAGTTCGCTGCAGCCCAAAAACAATATTGCGCAGGGCCCGGCAGGCCTTGCAGGGGTGCTAACCGCGCGCCTGCACCTGCGATTCGTCAGGGCCACCACTTTACAGGGCAAGAGGACAACAATAATGCATCTAGATTTCTGGAAAGATAAGCGCCCGGCCGGCGTACCCAATGACATCGACCTCAGCGCCTATAAATCGGTGATCGAAGTCTTCGAGCGTTCGTGCAAGAAGTTCGCCGATCGTCCGGCATTCAGTAATCTGGGCGTGACCCTGACCTATGCCGAGTTGGATCGCCTCTCGGGCGCCTTCGCCGGTTACCTGCAGAAAAACACCGACTT
The DNA here is from genome assembly GCA_946886875.1 of uncultured Pseudomonas sp. Next base: position 644 of record CAMPJN010000176.1, on the reverse strand, counting down.
GCAGCCCGGCGACCGCATCGCCGTGCAGATGCCCAATATCCTGCAGTACCCGATTGCCGTGTTCGGCGCCATGCGTGCCGGGCTGATCGTGGTCAACACCAACCCCTTGTATACCTCCCGCGAAATGCGCCATCAATTCAATGACGCCGGCGTACGCGCGCTGGTCTACCTGAATATGTTCGGCAAACTGGTACAGGACGTGGTGGCCGACACCCAGATCGAGTACCTGATCGAAGCGCGTATGGGCGATCTATTGCCCGCGCCCAAGGGTTGGTTGGTCAACGCCCTGGTCAAGTACGTGAAGAAAGTGGTGCCCGATTACCGTCTGCCGCAAGCCGTGCCGTTCAAGCAGGCGCTCAAGCAGGGCCAGGGCCATGCGCTCAAGCCGGTCAAGGTCAGTCATGATGACGTTGCAGTGCTGCAGTACACCGGCGGCACCACCGGGGTGGCCAAGGGCGCGATGCTGACACACGGCAATCTGGTGGCCAACATGCTGCAGGTCGATGCCTGCCTGTCGCAGCATGGTCCGGACGGCGCGCCGCTGATGAAACAGGGCCAGGAAATCATGATCGCGCCGCTGCCGCTGTACCACATCTATGCCTTCACCGCGAACTGCATGTGCATGATGGTCAACGGCAACCACA
>CAMPJN010000175.1 GCA_946886875.1 uncultured Pseudomonas sp. | reverse complement strand
ACTACCGCCAGCTGTTTCTCTCGGGCGCGCCGATGATGGATGCCCGCGCGCCTGTGGAGTTCGCCAAGGGCGCCTTTCCTGGCGTGCTCAATCTGCCGTTGATGGACGATGCAGAGCGGCAGAAGGTTGGCACCTGTTACAAACAGCGCGGCCAGCAGGCCGCCATCGAGCTGGGCCATCAACTGGTCAGCGGCGCGGTCAAGGCCGAGCGTATCGCCGCCTGGGCAGCGTTCGCCAAGGCCAATCCTGAAGGCTACCTGTATTGCTTTCGCGGCGGCTTGCGTTCGCAGATCGTCCAGCAGTGGTTGAAGGATGAAGCCGGCATCGACTACCCACGAGTGATCGGCGGCTACAAGGCGATGCGCACCTTCCTGCTGGAAACCACCCAGCAGGCCGTCGAGCAATGCGATTTCATTCTGGTCGGCGGCATGACCGGCACCGGCAAGACCGAAGTGATCGACCAGTTGAGCAACAGCGTTGATCTGGAAGGCCATGCCAACCACCGCGGCTCCAGTTTCGGTAAGCGCGCCACCGGCCAGCCGGCGCAGATCGATTTCGAGAACGCCTTGGCCATCGACTTTCTGCGCAAGCGCGCCGCCGACATGCGCCAGTTCGTGCTTGAAGACGAGGGACGGATCATCGGTAAATGCTCGTTGCCGTTGGAACTGTATAACGGCATGCAGGCCTTCCCGCTGGTCTGGCTGGAAGACAGCCTGAACGGCCGGGTGGAGCGCATCCTCAAGGATTATGTGGTCGATCTGAGCGCCGAATTCATTGCCCTGTCGGGCGAGGAGGAAGGCTTCAAGGCCTTTGCCGAGCGCTTGCAGCAGAGCCTGCGCAATATCCTCAAACGCCTGGGCGGGGAACGTTATCAGCGTTTGTCGGCGATCATGGATCAGGCCCTGCTGGAGCAGGCCGGCACTGGCAATGTCGATACTCACCGTGGCTGGATCGAGGCCTTGTTGGTGGAGTATTACGACCCCATGTACGGTTACCAGCGCGAGAACAAAGCCGGGCGTATCGAGTTCGTCGGCGAGCAGGCCGCGGTGGTGGAGTTTCTCCGGGCTCGCGCTGCAAATAACTGATTCACCGGACAAATCGTTCGTGCATGGCACTTTAATGTCATGCGCGCGTCTAAACGAGAACTTGTGGAAAACCTCATAGGTAATTTCCATGAGCTCCGAGTTTTAACTCTCTATCTAGCTTTTAGGGGTATGTATGAAAGCCTTGCTTTGTTTATCGATGGTTGTTCTGGTGCTGTCCGGTTGCGCCGGTAAAACCGCTTACCGCGACAGTTGCGCGAGCCAACTGGACGCCGCCTGGCGTGAGCTGGATCTGGCCAAGGCCGAGGGCTTCGCCGGTACCGTGAGTTATTCCAAGGCGCTGTCGTTGATGACCGGGGCGAAAACCCAGCAACAGTTCGAAGCCTTCCGCGGCTGTGCGCAGAAAGCCGAGAAAGCTCGCTTCTATATCCGCGAATCGCGTGCCGGTCGCTAGCCTACTAATATGCTGCTCGATTTCACCCAACTAAGCCCCCTGCAATGCTATCGCTGGTTGACGTCCACTGTGACGCCACGACCAATAGCTTGGGTCTCCACTCTGTCAGCCGCAGGCGTCAGTAACCTGGCGCCTTTCAGCTTCTTTCAGGTGATCAGCGATGAGCCGCCGACCTTGATGGTCAATGTCGGCATGCGCGATGACGATAGCCTCAAGGACACCTTGCGCAATGCCCAGGAAACCGGCGAGTTGGTGATTCAACTGGTCTCGTTCGCCCAGGCCGAGGCGATGAACGCTTCGGCTGCGGTGTTGCCCCACGGGGTCAGTGAGTTCGAGCACTGCGAGATTGCCAGCCAGCCGTCGCTCCAGGTCGCTCCGCCGCGTGTGCTCGGCGCTCCGGTTGCCTTCGAGTGTCGTGTGGCGCAGATCCAGCCTTATCCGGCGGCCACCCCCAACTGCCATCTGATCTTCGCCGAGGTGCTGTTGGCGCATATCGATGACCAGGTATTGGACCCGCAAGGACGTATCGATGCGGGCAAACTCGATCTGGTCGGGCGCCTGGGCGGGGCGGCTTACAGTCGCACCCAACAGCGCTTCGAGCTGCAACGGCCGAGTTAGGGCTTGCGTCAGCGGTCCGGCCGCCTGAGAGTGGCAAAAAACGACCTTCATTTAGCTAAAAACTCCACTATCGCGCTGCTGGCTTGTCGCCAGCAGCCTTGTCCTCCTAATGTTGCAGGCTCGCGGCGACTGGCTGCGTGTCGGCGGGCTGGGAGGAGAGCATATGTGGAGTGCGATGCAGCGGCGGATTGCTAGTTTGAGCACGGCGACAAAGCTGCTGCTCGGCTTTGGTGTGGTGCTGGCGTTGACCGCGGTAGTGGCCGCCACCGGCTTTTCCGCATTGCACGAGTTGGGTGTGCGCTCGGCTTTCCTCGAGCGGATGAGCGCCATCAACGTTCAGGTTCTGCAGCTGCGCCAGGTCGAGCAGACATTCGCCCTCACTGGCGATAAGCAACAGCGCGAGCAGCTGCATGCACAGGCACAGGCCATCCTGCAGAGCAGCGAAACCTTGAACGCCGAGCTGCCGCCCAGCGAAGGCGAAGCATTGAACGAAGTCGACGAGTTGATTGCGCAGTATCTGCTCGCTTTCGATCGCTACGCCGACCTTACCGACAACATGAGCGTGTCCCTGGATGCGGCCAATTGGCTGGTCGTCAGTGCGGCCAACAGTCTCGACTTGCTCCAGGAAGGGCTCGCCGAAGATGGCCTCGACTTACTCAAGAGCAGCCAGGGCGTCGATGGCGCCGATGCGGTAATCCAGGCCGGCCAGATGAGCCGGGTGCATCAGTTGCTATTGCAGGCGCTCGGTCAAGCCCGTGTGCGCCTCGAGCAAAGCCGCAGCACCGGCGAGGTGAGCCAGGAGGAAATTAGCGAAGCACTCGATGCACAGCGGTTGGCGGGCGAGTTACGCGATGCGATGGATAGCCCCGGCTATGCCTCGGTGCTGGTCGAGGTCATCGGTAATGTCGACTCCTTCAGCCAGCGACTGCAGGAGTACACCAGCCTGCTGCGGCAGCAGCGTCAGGAGCATGAGCGCCTGGTCGAACAGGCCAGGGCGATTCTCGATCGAATGGATCAGGCCTATGCCGTGCAAATGACGCAGATGCAGCGCCAGTTGCAGCGCAGCACCTGGTTGATTCTGGTCGCCAGTGTTCTGGCCCTGGCGATCGGCCTATTGGCCACGGTGCTGATCACCCTGTTGATCGTGCGGCCGCTAAAGCAGGTGATCGCACTGGCCAGGTTGATTGCCGCCGGCGATCTGAGTACGCAGATCGAGGTGCAGCGCAGCGATGAAATCGGCCAGCTGTTCGCCGCGATGCAGGAAATGTCGACTAATTTGCGCAGCATGGTCGGCCGGTTGCAGGCCGGTGTCGTGCAGATTTCCGCTTCGGCCCAGGACCTGGCGACGGTTACCGAACAGACCCGCCAAGGGGTCGATAGCCAGAAGGAGGAGACCGAGCAGGTCGCCACCGCCATGAGCGAAATGACCGCCACCGTGCATGAGGTCGCGCGCAACGCCGAGGCCGCGGCAACCTCGACCGGACGCGCCGAGGAGTGCGTCGGCATCGGCGGCACTGTGGTGCGCCAGACCTTGGAGCGAATCAACCAACTGGCGGAGGCGATGACCAATACCACCCATAGCATCGAAACGCTGAGCCAGGACACGCAACGTATCGAAGCGATCCTGGATGTGATCAAGAGCGTTGCCGAGCAGACCAACCTGCTTGCGCTGAATGCGGCCATCGAAGCGGCAAGGGCGGGCGACCAGGGCCGTGGCTTCGCCGTGGTGGCCGATGAGGTGCGGGCGTTGGCCAAGCGAACCCAGCATTCCACCACCGAGATCGAGAGTTTGGTCGTGGTCTTGCGCGATGGCGCGCGGCGTTCGGTGGACGCGATGCGCCAGATTGGCACGCGGGTGGATCAGGCGGTAACCGACGCCAATCAGACCGAGGGCGCCTTGGCCGATATTGCCGAGGCGGTGACGCTGATTTTCGAAATGAACCAGCAGATCGCCGCGGCGGCGGAAGAGCAGACCGCGGTGGCCGAGGAGATCAATCGCAGCGTGACCTCCATTCGCGATATTTCCGATCAGTCCGCGACGGCCATGCAGGCATCCGCTGCCTCCAGCGCCCAACTCGCCGATCTGGGCCGCGAATTGCAGACCATGGCCGGGCATTTCCGTCTGTAAGGCGTTCGCCGGCGGCTATGGCTGTTTAGTCGCCGGTTAATTTTGGAGGCGCCGAACCAGCCACTTCTCCGCCTCAATCAGCGCGCATATCGCTAACGCGACCAGCAAGCAGCCGCCCCAGGCGAGTGCCGGCAGATCGGCGGTGCCGAACAGTTGCTGCAACGGCGACCAGTAGGTGAACGCCAACTGCATGGCCACCAGCAGCAAAACCATGGACCAGATTGCCGGGTTGTCGCGCAGGCCGAAATTGGCCGGGCCTTCGAGGCGGCGACTGCTGAACAGGTAACCGATTTCGCCAGCAACCAAGGCATTCACCGCCAAGGAACGGCTGCTTTCCAGGCTCCAGCCGAGTGCCTGGCTGTAGAGAAACAGGCCGAGGCCGGCCAGGGTCATCAGCACGGCGACACAAGTTACGCGCCAGAGCAGTTGCGCGGTCAGCAGCGGCAGGCGCGGGTCTCTTGGCGGGCGGCGCATCAGGTTGGCTTCGGCCGGCTCGAAGGCCAGCGCCAGGGCCAGGGTCACCGCCGTGATCATATTGACCCAGAGAATCTGCAGCGGGGTGATCGGCAGGGTCAGCCCGAGGGCGATGGCTGCCAACAGAATCAAGGCTTCGCCGGCACTGGTGGGGATGATGAAGAGGATGGATTTGCGCAGGTTGTCATAGACCGCGCGACCTTCCTCGACGGCATGGGCGATGGTGGCGAAATTGTCGTCGGCCAGTACCATCTGCGCTGCCTCCTTGGCCGCCTCGGTGCCCTTGATGCCCATGGCGATACCGATATCGGCGCGCTTCAGCGCCGGCGCGTCGTTGACCCCGTCGCCGGTCATCGCCACCCGTTCACCGACCGCTTGTAAACGTTCGACCAGGCGCAATTTGTGCGCCGGGCTGGTGCGAGCGAATACATGGGTATCACGTAGGCGCGCGTCCAGTTCGGCGTCGCTGAGTTGATCCAACTGCGCTCCGGTCAGTGCCGCCGCGCCGCCCAGACCCAGGCGTGCGGCGATGCTGCTGGCGGTTGCGGCGTGGTCTCCGGTGATCATCTTGACCCGAATGCCGGCGCTGTGGCAGTCGGCGATAGCGCGGATCGCTTCTTCACGGGGCGGGTCGAGCATGCCGACCAGGCCGAGCAGAACGAAATCGCCTTGCAGGTCGGCATAGCTCAACTCGAGCTGTCCGCCCGCCAACGTGCGCATGGCCAGGCCGAGCATGCGCAAACCCTGGCTGGCGCCTTGTTCGAGTTGGGCGTGCCAGTATTTGAGGTTAAGCGGTTCGTCGCGGCCATCGCGCCATTGCCGATTGCATACTTCGAGCAAGCGCTCCGGCGCGCCGAGCAGGTAGATAAAACTGTGGCCCCCATGGTCATGGTGCAGGCTGGCGGTGCAGTGCAGCTCCGAGCTGAAGGGAATGGCATCGATCTGCGGCAGATTCTGCAGTTCATGCTGATGTTCCAGGCCCACTTTGCCGGCCAATGTCAGTAGCGCGGCTTCGGTGGGGTCGCCGCTGATGCACCAGCTTTGTTCCAGCAGATGCAGGCTGGCGTTGTTGGCCAGCAGGCCGGCGCGCGCCAGTTCGCGCAGGTCGTCGGCGCTATCGAGTCGGCAAAGCCGGCCATCGTCGCAGCGCACGCTGCCCGTCGGGGCGTAGCCGACGCCCTCGATCTGGTAGTGGTGGGCGCTGGTGAATACTTGCTGCACGGTCATTTCGTTGCGCGTCAGGGTGCCGGTCTTGTCCGAGCAGATCACCGTGACTGCGCCCAAACTCTCCACCGCCGGCAGGCGCCGAACAATCGCCTGGCGTTTGGCCATGCGCTGCACGCCCAGGGCGAGAATGATCGTCAGTACCGCCGGTAAACCTTCCGGGATTGCCGCCACGGCCAGGCCGACCGCGGCCATTAGCATGTCGCTGGGGCTGTAGTCGCGCAGCCATACGCCGAAGGCGAAGGTCAGCAGCGCCAAGCCGAGGATGATCAGCGTGAGATGCCGGGCGAAGCGCGCCATGTCCGCCAGTAGCGGCGTTTGCAGGCTGACCACGGCGCCGAGCATATGGCTGATGCGCCCCAGTTCGGTATGCCCGGCGGTGGCGACCACCACGCCGGCACCGTGACCGGCGCTGACCAGGGTGCCGGAGTAGGCCATGCCGCACCTGTCACCCAGACTGGCGTCGACGGCGACAGCGGCGCTGTGCTTGTTCGCCGGCAGGGATTCGCCGGTCAACGCGGCTTCCTCGATTCGCAGGTCGCGGCTTTCCAGCAGGCGCAGGTCTGCGGGCACCCGGTCGCCGGCTTCGAGCAGTACCAAGTCGCCGGGCACCAGTTGCTCGGCCGGCACGCTCTGCACCTTGCCGTCGCGGCGTACGCGGCTTTCCAGGGTCAGCATGCTCTGGATTGCGCGCATGGCCTGCTCGGCCTTGCCTTCCTGGATAAAGCCGATCAGCGCATTGATCAGCACCACGGCGAAGATCACTGCGCTGTCGAGCCATTGGCCGAGCAGCAAGGTGAGCAAGCTGGCGGCCAACAGCACGTAAATCAACAGGTTGTGAAATTGCAGCAGCAAGCGCCGCAACGGACCTTTATGTCGCGCCTGCGGCAAACGATTGGGACCATGCTCGCGCAGGCGGCGCTGGGCTTCGGCGTCATCCAGACCGCTGAGTTGGCTATTCTGTACCCGCAGACATTCCTCGCCGCTACGGGCATGCCAGTCGTCAGGGGGAATAGCGCTCATGCTGAAATCCTTCTGTTTCGATTGTCTGGCCTCACCTTAGGTCTTTTGTTGCGGCCCGATATTGGCTTGGATCAAGGCATTCCTTCACATATTTGTCAGCAAAGGTTTAACCAGCCTTTGCCACTGCGAGCGCGACCAGTAGCATCGACGGATTGGCCAAGGAGATTGATGGTGCGCAAACTCGATAACGTATTGCAGGCGGTGAACCAGGTATTGCTCGGCAAGGAGGGCCAGGTGCGTCTGGCCTTGACCTGCCTGTTGGCGCGCGGCCACCTGTTGATCGAAGACTTGCCGGGGATGGGCAAGACTACCCTCAGTCATGCCTTGGCCAGGGTGCTGGGCCTGAGCTTCCAGCGTATCCAGTTCACCTCTGACCTGCTGCCGGGCGATATTCTCGGCACCTCGGTGTTCGACAAGGACACCGGTCAGTTCGTGTTCCACCCCGGGCCGATCTTCGCCGAACTGGTGCTGGCCGATGAGATCAACCGCGCCACGCCGAAAAGCCAGAGCGCGCTGCTGGAAGCCATGGAGGAGGGCCAGGTGACCATCGAGGGCGCGACCCGGCCACTGCCTGAGCCCTTTTTCGTCATCGCCACGCAGAACCCGGTCAGCCAGGGCGGCACCTTCGCCTTGCCGGAATCCCAGCTCGACCGTTTTCTGATGCGTCTGTCCCTCGGCTATCCGGGCATGGCCGCGGAGAAGGCGCTGCTCCTCGGCGATTCGCGGCGCTCGCTG
>CAMPJN010000174.1 GCA_946886875.1 uncultured Pseudomonas sp. | reverse complement strand
AGTCTTCCAGGGTGCTGGCGGCCATCAGGCTGTTGCCGACCGGGGTGTTGAGTTCATGGGCGATGCCGGCGACCAGGGAGCCGAGGGCGGCGAGTTTTTCGCTTTGCACCAGTTCGTTCTGCGCGCGCTGCAGAGTGCCCATGGCCTTGCTCAGCTCCGCGTTGCTCTGGCTCAGGGCTTCGGTGCGCTCGTTGACCCGCTGTTCCAGGCTGGCGTTCAACTCGCGGTAGGCCAACTCGGCGCGCTTCTGCTCGGTGACGTCGATATCCATGCTGACGAATTGCAGGCTGCCATCGGCGGCTGGAATGCTGAAGGTAGTGGTCAGCACGTAGATGTGTCGGTCCGAGCCGATGCTCAGTTCGCTGAGGTAGGGGCCAACCGGCGCGCCCTTGGCCGCCTCGGTGAGGGTGGCGAGAAACATCGCCTGCTGTCCGGCGGTGTGGAACAGCTGGTCGAGGGTTTTGCCCAGCGCTTCCTCGCGGGGGATGCCGTAGATGCTTTCGCTGGCGTGGTTCCACAGCAGCACATGGCCCTGCTCATCGAACCAGCGCACCGCGACGTTGGGCGTGTATTCGAGGGTGGCAAGCAGCCGGTCCTCGCTTTCGTGCAGGCTCTTGGCGGTATCCAGCAGTGCCTGTTCGCGTTCGTGGATGGCCGCGACCATGCGTTGCAGGCTGCTGCGCAAGGTATTCAGCTCGCGGATATGGCTGCGCTCCATGGGCAGGTCGTAGTTGCCATTGGCGATTTCGCCGACATGCCGGGTGAACTGCGAAATGCGCCGCGCCAGACTCCAACTGGTGCTGCCGGCGATCAGCAGAGCGGCGGCCAGGGCCAGGCCGAGGGCGATCAGGATACGCCGCCAGGTGGTGTCTATCAGCTCATAGGCCTGCTGTTGCGGCTGCGCCACCAGCACCTGCCAGCCCGGCCCGCTGACCTTGCGCGCCAGGCCGAGCAGTTGCTGGCCGTCGAAGTCGAAGCTGCGCACCGAGGAATCGTGCAATACCTGCAAGTGGCCGAGGTTGAGCTGCAGGCCGCTCTGGTCGGTTTGCGAGTCGGCGATCAGCTGATGCTGGCGGTCGAGCATGCGGATTTGCAGCGAGCCGTTCTGGCTCAGTTGCCGGGCCAGTTCGGGCAGCGGGCTGATCGCCACTTCGCCGACCAGGGTTCGCTGGCCGACCGGCTGGGCCAGGGCTACGGCCAGACGGGCGCTGACGGTCGAGAGAAAACTATTGGACCACACGCTTTGTTTGCTCGACTGGGCCTGGCGGACGAACTCCCGCGCCGAGATATCCAGGCCGAGCAGGTTCTGCCGCAGCTTGCGTTTGCTCGCGGGCAGGCCAATGGAGCTGATCCGGCCTTCGGCGTCGCTGAGGTAGATGGCCTCGTAGAAATCCGAGCTGTCGGCATAGGTGTCGAGCAGGGTCTGGATCTGTGCGTTGTCGAGTTTTTGGCTGCTGCGAAACAGCTCGGCGAGCGAGCCGAGTTCGCGGTTGGCGATGCTGAAGTGCCCCTCCAACTGGCGCGCGATCGCGTCGGCGGCATAGCCCTGGCGGGTTTCCACGTCTTGCAACATCAGCGGTTCGTAGTACAGGCGAAACAGCAGGCCGACGGTCAGCACCGGGATGCAGGCGACCAGGATAAAGCGGCTGGCCAGGGTCAGCAGCAGGGGGCGGGCGCCGCGCACTTTAGTCGAGGCTGCGGAAGCGGCCATCGCGCACCACCATGGGATATACACGGCTGTTGCTGTCGCCGAAGTCGTCGAACACGATCAGCTGCTGCAACCCCTGGAACTCGCGGATGCGCAGCAGCGCCTGTTTGGGTTGTTCGCCGGACAGGCGTTGCTGCAGGGCTTCGAGCAGCACGCGGGTGGCGTTATAGGCGGTGATCGCCGCGGTATCTATGCCCTGGGCGAAACGGCTCTGGTAACGCTGCTTGAAGTCGACGAAGGCGGGCGACTGATCGTTCATGTCGAAGGACTGCGTGGTGATGATGCCTTCCACCGCGCGTCCGCCCATTTCCAGCAACGCATCGGCCGCCGCCCAGCCCGGTGTAGCGAGTTTCAGCTCGGGGTTGCGCTGGCGCAGTTGGGTGGCCAGCAGAGCGGTGTCCAGGGCACTGCTGACCAGCACCACCGCTGCGGGCTGGTTGGCCAGGGCGCGTTGCGCCAGAGCGGCGAAGTCGGTTTCGGGGTCGCGGCTGAACTCCACCACTTCATCGATCGCGCCGCCAGCGCTGCGTAGATTTTCTTCGAAGTCGACGAGCCAGGGGCGGGTGAAGGTGTGGTTGCTCAGCTCGACTATCACATTGACCCGGCGCAGGCCGTATTGCTGCTGCAAGTGGATAACGATTTCGCGGGCGTCCGGGTTGGTATGGCTGAGGGTGCGGAAGAACTGATCGTCGCGCCCGGCCAGCAGCGGGCTGAGCGGCGTACCGCCCATTAAAAGGATGCCGGCTGCGGTGAATTGCGGCGCCAACTGCTCGGCGATGGTGCTGGTCATCGGTCCCAGGACGGCGTCGACCTTGGCGGCGATCAACTCCTCGGCCGCTTGCCTGGCCTGTTGCGGGTCGAAGCCGTCATCGCGGTACAGCAGCTCGATCGGCCGACCCTGGATGCCGCCATTGGCGTTGGCCTCCTCCACCGCCAGTTGCATACCGTTGCGCCCGGCGATGCCGAGGCTGGCGCTGGGGCCTGAAACGTCGACGATCACGCCCAGGCGAATGGGCGTCGGGGTACTGGCCTCGTCGCCGCAGGCGACCAGAGTCAGGCTGCTGCAGACCAGCAGCAGGGCGCGCAGCCAGGGCCGCCGCTGGTCAGGCCCCGCACAACCCTGGCGCATCTAGCTTGCCTCGGTGGTGATGAAGCTCAGCAGTGCCGACAACTCCAGCGGCTTGGCGAACAGGTAGCCCTGGCCTTCGTGGCACCCCATCTGCGTCAGCGTGCCGGCCTGGCTCTCTTCCTCGATGCCTTCGGCGATCAGCTCGAGTTCCAGGCTGCGGCCGAGCTGGATGATGGTTTCAACGATGCGTCTGCTGCCGTCGCTTTGCTCCATATGGCGGATAAAACTGAGGTCGATCTTCAGCCGGTCGACGTTGAGTTGTTCGAGGTAGCTGAGCGAGGAGAAGCCGGTGCCGAAATCGTCGACCGCGATGCTCACACCCAGCTGTTTGATGCGGTTGAGCAGGTCGATCATGAAGTCGGCTTCGAGCATCGCCACCGACTCGGTGATTTCCAGCTCCAGCAATTGCGGGTTCACCCCGCTGTCATCCAGAGCCCGTTGCAGGGTGTCGAGGAAATCGGCCTGACGGAACTGCGCCACCGACACGTTGACCGCCATGCGCAGCGGCTGGCCGCTGTGCTGGACGATCCGTTGCAGGTCGTTGCAGGCGCTGCGCAGTACCCACTCGCCGAGCGCGACTATCAGCCCGGAACTTTCCGCCAGGGGAATGAACTGCGCCGGCGAGACGAACTGACCGTCGTCCTTGCGCCAGCGCAACAGCGCTTCGACGCCGATCAGCTGGCGGGTCGCCAGGGACACCTGGGGCTGGTAGACGACGAACAGGCGTTCATTCTCGAAAGCGCTGCGCAGCTCCTGGAGCAATTGCACGCGGGCGCGGGTTTCCAGCTCCATGGCGCGGGTGAAATGGCTGATGCGCCCACGCTCGTGCTGCTTGCCGTGCTTGAGGGCGATATTCGCCGCCTTCAGCGCCTCGCTGCCGTTGCCGTCGATCTGGTCCAGGCAGGTCAGGCCGATGGTGGTGGTCAGGTTCTGGCTCAGCTGAGCGAAGCGCAACGGTTGGTGGAACAGGTTGCCGAGGGTTTCGCCATTGGCCACCTGGTTGCTCGCGAGTATGCCGAACACATCGCCGGCGACCCGCGCCAGCAGAGTGCCGGGTGGTAGTTCCCGCTGCAGACGCTCGACCACCGCGGCGAGCAGGGCATCGCCGTGCTGGTGGCCGAGGGTGTCGTTGAGTTCGGAAAAGCCGTCGATGTCGATCAGCGCCAGGGTGGTGTCGCCGGGATTGGCGCCGGCCAAGGCGAGGTCGAGGGCGTGGATCAGCGCCAGACGGTTGGGGATATGCAGCAACTGGTCGTTATAGGCGTGGTCCTTGAGTTGGCTGAGCAGCAGCACATTGTCCAGGGTAATGATGATATTGCTGCAGAACACTTCCAAAAGCTGTTGATCAAGCTCGTTCAACGGGCGTTCGGTCTGCAGGTAGGCGGCCATATGGTTATGGCCCTGGCCGGGAAAGAACAGCGTGGTCGAGTGGCTGGCGAACAGGTTGCGTCTTTCGTCCAGAGCCTGGCTCAGCGCCTGGGCGACGGCCTGGTTGGGCAGCTGGTCGAGTTGCTTGTCGATGCAATCGGTAAGGCTGCCGGCGGCGGCCACTATCAAGGCATGGGCGGGCGAATCCTGATGGTCATAGGCGCAGACCACGCCCTCGGGTGGCAGGCCGAACAGGCCGCAGATCTGGGTGATGATGCCGGCGGCGAATTCGCTCACGCCTTGGCGCGCCAACAGATGGCTGCTGGCGCGGATCACCATGCCCAGGCCGCGTCTGCTGGTGTTGATGGTGTGGATCTGGTCGTAGCTGCGGATGGCGGCGGTCAGCGCGGTGTACAGGCGGTTGCGGGTCAGTTCGGATTTGGTCTTGTAGTCGTTGATGTCGTAATCGCGGATCGCCTCCATCTCCGGGGCATAACCGGGCTGGCCGGTACGCAGGATGATGCGTGCTTCGCTGTTGTGCAGCTCCTCGCGGATGCGCCGCACCAGGTGCAGGCCGGCATGTTCGGACTCCATCACCACATCCAGCAGAATCACCGCGACCATGGGTTGCTGGTTCAACACCTCTAGCGCCTGCTCGGCGGAATAGGCGTGGAGAAACACCAAGGGGCGCCCGAGAATTTCGGTATTGGCCAGGGCGAAACAGGTGGATTGGTGCACATCCTGATCGTCGTCGACGATCAGCACGTTCCAACATGGGCCGGCGGCGCCATCCTCTTCGGAATGGGCTTCATCGTCGAAGGAAAACAGCTCGTCTTCTGCTGAGTCGCTCATCTGTCGGCCTTGTAGGTAAGTGTGCGTCCGCTTGGGCGCTCAAGGCGAAACCTCTGCGGATCTATCCGGTCGCCCGTCGCGCCAAGCGAGTCGTCGTACTTTTGCCGAGACGAACTCCCCGACAGCGCTGCGGCGATCCTGTGCGGCCGCCGGGCTTATTTGTCAGTCTAGGTTAAAAATTCAGGCGCACACGCCGCTGCGCACGCCGCGTCGCTCAACTGCGGCGCGGGGGCCGGGCCAGAGCCTATGGGCGCTGTGATTGGTCTTTCAGCAGGTCGCGGATTTCGCTCAGCAAGGTTTCTTCCGGACTGGGCGCAGGGGGCAGGCTGGGCGCAGCGGCTTCCTCGCGCTTGAGGCGATTGAGTGCTTTTATGCCGATGAATATGGCCATGGCGACGATCAGGAAGTCGAGCACCGTTTGAATGAACTTGCCGTAGGCCAGGGTGACCGCCGGCGTTTCGCCGCTGGCAGCTTTGAGTACGATCACCAGGTCGGAGAAATCCACGCCGCCGATCAGCACGCCCAGCGGTGGCATGACGATATCGCCGACGAAAGACGAGACTATCTTGCCGAAAGCCGCACCGATAATGATGCCCACGGCCATGTCGACCACGTTGCCTTTGACCGCGAAGGCCTTGAATTCACTGAGTATGCTCATGTTTCTTTCTCTGCCAGGTGGTGGTGCGCTGAAGTTTAATTCAGGTCACGCTGCTTGCCAGCCAATTGTCAGGTAGGAAAGTGCACCTCGGGCAGCGACTCGAAGCCGGGCTTGGCCAGCAGATAGCCCTGGAACAGCTCGACCCCCATGTCGCGCAGGGCGTGCAATTCGCCCAGGGTTTCGATGCCTTCGGCGATCACCCGGATCTGCAGTTTGCGGCACATCTGCAGAGTGGCTTCGACCAGAATCTGGCGCACGCTGTCCTGGTCGATATTGCGGATCAGCTGCATGTCCAGCTTGATCAGATCGGGCTGAAAGTCGGCCAACAGATTGAGGCCGGCATAGCCTGCGCCGAAATCGTCGATGGCGGTCATGAAGCCCTGTTTGCGGTAGGCCCGAAGGATATTGGTGAGGTGCTCGATATCCAGCACCTGCTCCTGCTCGGTGACCTCGAAGATGATCCGTTCGAGGGGGAACTGGTAGCGCTTTGCCGCTTCAAGGGTGGCGCGGATGCAGGTTTCCGCCTTGTATACGGCGTTGGGCATGAAGTTGATCGAGACCATCGCCGGAACCTGCAGCCTGGCTGCCCATTCCAATGCTTTGATCCGGCAGCTCTGGTCGAAGGCGTAGAGGTTTTCCTCGGTTACGCGACCCAACACGCTGCCGGCGGACTCTCCGGAGCCGCCGCGGACCAAGGCTTCATGGGCGAAGATCTGGCCGGTAGCGAGGTTGACGATTGGCTGGAAAGCCATGCTGATCGGAAAATCCAGGTCTTTGCCGTCGCGGCATGCCGTGCAGCCGGGGTTCTTATCCATGGAGCGCTCTCATTCTGGTCACAACCGATACCCGGCAAACCATAGCAGGTATCGCTGCAGCGGGGGCTGGTCGCCGACTCCGGCAGAGCCGGTCGCGCTGGTCTAGGCTATTCACAGATTTACCATGAGGACACCGCTATGCCATTGGAACATCATCCACTTACCCGCGAGTTTCCCGAATTCAAACAGCAGCTGCGCACCCTGGCCGCACAGAACGGACATTTCGTCCGCCTGGCCGACGAATACGAAGCGCTCGATAAACGCATCTACGAAGTGGAGAGTGGCCGCCTGGCGATGGACGAGGTGATGCTGCTGGGGTTGAAGATGCAGCGTGTCAGCCTCAAGGACGATATCGCTACCTTGCTGCAAAACGGCGCGGCGGGTTGATCCAACTACTATTGATCCTGATCAAGGGGAGTGTCGGTCGGGGCGCATAGGCTCGCTGCATACCCCTTCAGGAGCAGCCCCCATGCATGTCGAACATCACCCCTTGATCAAAGACTTCCCCGAACTGCGCGAGAGCCTGCACGAGCTGCGCCAAAGCGATGCCGATTTCGCTCGGCTGGCTTCGGAATACGAGGTGCTGGACAAGCGCATCTGCCGTATCGAGGAGGGCAGCGAATTGTTGGCCGATCCAGCTTTGAACGCCTTGAAACGCCAGCGCGTCGAACTCAAGGATGAGGTCGCCAAGCGCCTTTCCCCACCAGCGCCGCAATGCTGTGGTCACTGCCAGGGCTGATTCGCGGAGTTGGGCAAAAACCTTCGTCTGCTGCCTAGCGCGTCTGGCCGTGAACGCCAGGATACGCTCACGATAATTTCCCCACCGTTGAGTGCCGGCGCATTGGCCGGAACGGCTATGATGCGGACTTTCGTTTGATGGAGTCCGCTGATGGCCAAGGCCAAGCGCTTGTATGGCTGCACCGAATGCGGTGCGACTTTTCCCAAATGGGCCGGCCAGTGCGGCGAGTGCGGGGCCTGGAATACCCTGGTGGAAACCCTCCTCGAAGCCAATGCGGTCACACCTAACGGGCGTGCCGGCTGGGCCGGCGAGCAGGCGCAGATCAAGACCCTGGCCGAAGTCTGCGTCGAGGAAACACCGCGTTTCTCCACCGCTTCCGGCGAACTCGATCGGGTGCTCGGCGGCGGCCTGGTGGACGGCTCGGTGGTGCTGATCGGCGGCG
>CAMPJN010000173.1 GCA_946886875.1 uncultured Pseudomonas sp. | reverse complement strand
ATGACACGCCAATCGCAGAGCCGCAATCACAGAACACCACCGACTGACAGCTTATTGCCGCCCGCCCATCAAGTCTGAAAGCGGCTCAGCTGAGCGGTCAGACGCTGTATCTCGCTATGAATTCGGTCACTGACCTGCATCACGCTCTGCGCGTCGCCATGACCACGCTCGGCCAACCCTGAGACTTCGGCGACACGCTGATCGATATCCTGGGCCACCTGGCTTTGCTCTTCCGCAGCGGTGGCGATCTGCGCGTTCATCGTATTGATGCTATCCACCGCTCCGACTATGGTATCGAGCACCTGATTGGCCTCCTGCACATGCTGCAGATTGCTGCGCACCAGTTCGCTGCTGCTCTGAATCGCCGCCACGGCCTGCTCCGCCCCCGCTTGCAAGCGCTGAATAATGACCTGGATTTCCCCAGTGGATTGTTGAGTGCGGCTGGCCAGGGTGCGCACTTCGTCGGCGACCACGGCGAAACCGCGTCCGGCCTCACCGGCGCGGGCCGCTTCGATGGCGGCGTTGAGCGCCAGCAGATTGGTTTGCTCGGCAATCGCGGTAATTACTTCCAATACCTTACCGACCCCGGCAGTTTCCTCGCGCAGGGCCACCAGGCCTTCGGCATTACGTTCCATCTGGGCGCTCAGGCTGGTCAACAGCTCAGCGCTGCGCTGCACCGCGCGCTGCCCGGCCTGGGCGCATTCATCGGCATTGCGCGTGGACTCCGCAGCCAGGCTGGCATGTCGCGCTACTTCGGCGACGGTTGCGCTCATCTCGGTCATCGCGGTAGCCATCTGATCGAGGTTCTCATGTTGGCGCCGCGCGCCATCTCCCGCGGCCTGGGCCGCCGTCACCGCCTGTTCGACATGCGCCTGGGTATTCCCGCCCGAGGCTTTGACCTCGCCCAACAAAGCGCGCACCTCCGCCTGCATGCGGTTATAGCCGGCGATGATCCTGCCAATTTCGTTGTCGCGCTGCCCGCCCTCCAGACGCCGGGTGAAATCGCCACCGCCGACCCGAGTCAGGCCGTGTTCCACCAGGTTCAGGTTGCTCATTAGTGGCCGCAAGCCAAACTGCCTGCCCAATACCACTAGCAGCAGAATCCCCACCAAACAGCCGAAGGCTAGCCACATCAGGTCGCGTTGGCGACTCTCGATATGCGTCGCCATCAGCCCGACCGCCTTGTTCATTTCCCGCAGCAACTGGGTCGAAGCGCCTTCCAGAGCAGCCAGATCGACCTTCTCGGCAGCACTGGCCGAGGTTTCCAATTGCACGCGGAAGCCCTCCCACAAACGCCCAACCAACAGCATCTGCGCCTGAACCTCCGGGGCTTGGATCACGCTGATCTTGCGCTCGACGTTGCCCTTGAGCAGGGCCTCGTGGGCCTGGGCGAACTGGCTGATGGTGGCGTCCAGCACCGCCCGCTCGATGGCCCCCTCACGCAATAACAGGGCCTCTTTGCTCATTTTCTGGCTGAGCATGCGCTGAGCGCCCGCCACGTTGATGGTTTCCGGCGACACCGCCATATTCAGATACAGCGCCACTGAGGCGACCAGCGCCAGCAGGAACATCAAGGCATAGGAGAACAGAAACTGTTGATTCAGGGTGCGCAGACCTATAGCGCACAGCAGGCGATCGAAAAGCAGCGTGACTGACATGGAGCATCCCTCAGAGACCTGTCCGAATACTCCACCATAGCCGTTCGAACGCCAGCCGACGCAAGCCCGCTGGCGAAACCCCCTACGACTTTAGTCGTAGGGTTTGCACGCCCCATTTCAGGGCGTGCCTGGCGCCCTGAAATGGTTCAGGCGGCAACCACAAACAGACTGACAATCAACCCAATGCCGACAAACCAGACCAGCGAGCGCAGCGACGCCCAGTCGGCGATATAGCAAATGAAATAGAGCAGGCGGCTGACGATAAAGGCGATGGCCAACTGATCGAGCAAGGCCTGCTCGGCACCGCCGGCGAGGTGGGCGATGATCACCGCCACGGCAAACGCCGGGGTGACCTCGAAGCTGTTGAGTTGGGCATTGTTGGCGCGCCGGCCGAGACCGCTGAGGTTGTCGAGCAAAGCCCGCGGATCATAGTTGTGCCTGGGATGGAAACCGCCACTGACCAGTTTCGCCGTGACAGTGGACAGATAAGGCAGGAACAGGGCGATCAGCACACACCAGTAAGCGAGCGTCATGGTTACTCCGACGACAAAACAAGGAAGCGTCGTAGCCTGCCCGGTCCTTGCACGGCCGTCCATGTTTGCTCGCGCCGGCTTATTGTCTATTCGGTCAATTTAGTTCGTCGCCTGCTAAGAATATTTTCACCTTAAAAGCTGTTTTTAATTCCATTATTCTGCTGGCGAAGCGGTTAAAGCCGGGCGTTTCCGGGTTGAAGCCGTTCGTCGACGTCCCAGTTCCCGCGCCGGTGATTTGACTCATTTGACAAAGCCCTCGGCACTCCTAGGGTTAAGCCAAATCCAGGATGAATCCGTATTGCACAGGGATTAGTCGCTCAATGCTCGGACAAAGCACCTCACCGCTACCTATCCCCCTCCTTTCCAGTCTGTTCGGCATGCCCTGGCTGTTGAGCCTGGCGCTGCTCGGCGCCGGGTTGTCCGGTTGGCAGGCGCTGATCCCCGGCGCGCTCGCAAGCCTGGCCAGCTTCGCCTACCTGTACCGCCGCCTGTGCCAACGCGAGGCACTCGACGCGAGCGCATCCGAGCAGGCGCAGTCGGCCAACCTGGCGCTGCACGACGAATTCGAGCCCGTGCGCCAAGGGGTGGCTAACGAGGCGCAAGCGATCGCCGAGCGCAGCCGCCAGATCGATCAATTGCTCGGCACGGCGATCGACGGCTTGATCGGCAGCTTCACCCGCCTCAACCAGCTGATCGAGCGCCAGTTACAGATCGCCGGTTCGCTTACCGACCGCTACCGGGCCGATCAGCACGACAGTCGCGAGGTGAACTTCGGCCAATTCGTCAGCACCACCCAGGAGACCCTGAGTTTCTTCGTCGATGCCACCGTGGAAACCAGCCGCACCTCGATGGAGCTGGTCGACAGCATCGACCGTATTACGGCGAAGATCGGCGAAATCGTGAAATCCACCGCAGACATGGACGCCATCGCCAAACAAACCAATTTGCTCGCGCTGAATGCCGCCATCGAGGCCGCACGCGCCGGCGAGGCCGGCCGCGGTTTCGCCGTGGTCGCCGATGAAGTACGCGCGCTGTCGACCCGTTCCAGCGTGTTCTCCGAAGCCATTCGCACCCACATCAATACCGTACACGCCGAGTTGCAGCAGGCCGACGCCGCGATCAGCCAGTTGGCGGCCAGGGATATGAGCGTGGCCATGACCTCGAAGAAGAAAATCCACACCATGCTCGACGAACTGGAGCAGATGAACGGCTCGACAGTGATCGCCGTGGAAGAACTGGAGCAGATATCCAGAGCCTTTTCCGTTGACGTAAACGCGGCCATCACCGCCTTGCAATTCCAGGATCTCAGCAGCCAGCTGCTGGCCCAGATCGGCAAGCACACGGAAAAGCTCGAACGGGTCTGCGGCGGTCTTGAAGGCGTCGCGCAACTTAGCCAGGACGCCCAGCAGGATCGCCTCGACAGCCAGCGTCGACAGCTCGACAGCCACGTGCACAACCCGGTCAACCAGACCTCGATGCACGCCGGCGAAATCGATTTTTTCTAGGATAGGAAGCCATTGTTATGAGCGACGCAGGTACAGCCGTTATCCGTCTCGGAGAACGTTTCGACTTCCAGGCCTACCGGGGCTTTCGCGAGGCCTATGAGCAGGAACTGGCGAAAACCGAGGTGCAGGTACTGATCATCGATCTGCATGCGGTGCAGTACATCGACTCGGCCGCCCTCGGCATCCTCCTGCTGCTGCGCGACAAGGCCCAGGCGCAGCACAAGCGTGTGGAGTTGCGCAGCCTGCACGGCACCGCCAAGGACGTATTCGAAGTGGCCAATTTCCAGAAGCTGTTCAAAATCAGTTGAGTGAGCCATGCGCCCCCTGAACGTCCTCAGCGTCGACGACGATCCCACCCTCGGCCTGTTGCTCAAGACCTTCATTCATTCCCTCGGGCATGAATGCACGGTGGTCGGCGACGGCGAGCGGGCGGTGCAGCAGTATCGGCAGTCAGCCTTCGACCTGGTGTTGATGGACCAACTGATGCCCGGCATGGGCGGCATCGCGGCCACCCGGGCGATCCGCGAGTTGCAAAAGCTCAGTGGCTGGCGGCCGATCATCATGCTCTCGGGCTTGAGCGAAACCGACGATCAGGTCGCCTCGCTCGATGCCGGCTGCGACGACTTCATCGGCAAACCGGTGAACTTCGCCATCCTCGCCGCCAAGATCAATGCCTTCGGGCGCATTGCCATGCTCCAGGAGCAGGTCGCCGAACAGAACCGCCAGCTGTTGCAGTACCGCCACGCCGAGGCCGAGGAACGGCGCATCAGCCGTTTCCTGATGAGCCGGCTGGTGCGCAGCGAGCTGCTCGACCACCCGCAAGTGCGTTACCTGCTGCAACCGGCCAACGAGGTTTCAGGCGACCTGCTGCTGGCCTGTCCGTCGAGCAATGGCGACCTCTACGTGATGCTCGCCGACGCCACCGGCCATGGCCTGCCCGCGGCGCTGACCCTGATTCCGCTGTCGCAAGCCTTCTACGCCATGGCAAGCAAGGGCTTCACCCTCGACAGCATCGCCTGGGAACTGAACCTGCGCCACCGCGCCTATTCGCCGGTCGACCGCTTCGTCGCCGCCCTGCTGGTGCAATACCGCCCCCGCGAGAACCTGCTGACGGTATGGAACGGCGGCGTTCCGGCAGCCCTGCTACTCGACCCGCAAGGCGCCGTGGTGCGCCGTTTCAACTCGTTGAACCTGCCGCTGGGCATCGTCGATGGCGACGATTTCGAAAACCTGCACGAAACCGTCGCCGTCACGCCAGGGCAACGCCTGCTGCTGTATTCCGACGGTTTGATCGAGGCGGAGAACGCCGCGCACCAGCCGTTCGGCAAGGCGCGTCTGGAACAATGCCTGCAACAACCCGCGCGCGGCGACCTGATCGATAGCCTGCAACAGGCGTTGCTGAGCCATATGAATGGCCGCCAACCGCACGACGATCTGTCCTGCCTGCTGCTCGAATGCAGCGCCGTGGAGGCCAGCACCGATGGCCCGACGCCACAGGTCGGCGGCGCAATCGCCGAGAACTGGCAGCTGCAACTGAGCTTCGGCGTCACCCAGCTGCAGCGCCTGGAC
Source organism: uncultured Pseudomonas sp. (assembly GCA_946886875.1). The sequence goes on along the minus strand of CAMPJN010000173.1, from coordinate 2,521 downwards.
CTGGCGCCGATAGTCGCCGCCCAATGCAACACCCTGGGCCTGGCCGCGGAAAAACAGGGCGCCCTGGCGGTGATTCTCTACGAGCTGCTGAGCAACGCCCTGGACCACGGCCTGCTCGGCCTCAACTCAGCGATGAAGAACCTGCCCGACGGTTTCGAGCAGTACTTCGAGACCCGCCGCGAACGCCTGGCCGCGCTGACCCAGGGCGAGATCCGGGTCGAGGTGCGCCAGCAAGGCAACGCCAGCGGCAACAGCCTGCAGGTGCGGGTCTGCGACAGCGGCAAAGGCTTCGATATCGAGCGGCTGCCGCTCGACCAGGACCTCAACCATCAGTACCACGGCCGCGGCCTGATCCTGGTGCGCAGCCTGTGTCAGCAGCTGGTGTTCTATCCACCGGGCAACAGCGTCAAGGCCGAACTGTGCTGGGGCCAGGCGCAGCAGAGCCATCCCGACGCCATTGCCCCGACGGCCAACGCCACTATCCGCACTCAGCACGGAGCGATCTCATGAGCAAAACCATCCTGATAGTCGATGACTCGACCTCTATCCGGCAGATGCTCGGTTTCACCCTGCGCGCCGCCGGCTACGAGGTCGACGAAGCCGTGGATGGCCGCGATGGCCTGGGCAAGGCGCAGCGCAAGAGCTATCAACTGGTGTTCACCGACCAGAACATGCCGAACATGGACGGCATCAGCCTGATCAAAAGCCTGCGCGGCCTACCCGGCTATCGCAGCACGCCGATCCTGATGCTCACCACCGAGTCCAGCGATGCGATGAAACAACAGGGCAAGGCCGCCGGCGCCACCGGCTGGCTGGTCAAGCCCTTCGACCCGCCGAAGCTGTTGGAGGTGACCAAGAAAGTTCTTCCTTAATCAGGCCGCTCAAAAACGTAGGCACTGCACAGGCGCGCGCAGATGAACGATGGCATGGAGCAATTTCTCCAGGTGTTTTTCGAGGAAGCCGAAGAACATCTGGCCAATCTGGAACACCTGCTCCTGACCCTGGACACCCAGGCGCCGGATCAGGAGGCGTTGGACGGCATCTTCCGCGCGGCCCATTCGATCAAGGGCGCCAGCGGCATGTTCGGCTTCGACGACCTGAGCGCGCTGACCCACGTTCTCGAGACCTTGCTGGACAAACTGCGCAGCGGGCGGATGGCCCTGCAGGCGGAGATGATCGACGTGTTTCTCGCCGCCCGCGACGTCCTCGCGCAACTGCTCGCCGCCCACCAGAACCAGCGCGAGGACCCCGACATCGCCGTCTCCGATACCCTCGCGCGCCTGCAACGCTTTATCGATCAGGCGCCAAGCGCCGCTCCCGTTGTCACTGAGGAGCAGGCTTTCGGCTTGTTCGACGATGCCCCCGCCGCAGACGACGCCTTTGGTTTTTTTGACGATGCCCCGGGGCTGCCAAACCCCGCCGCTACCGATGAGTCTTACGGCTTGTTCGACGCGCCAGCCAACACGGACAGCGCTTACGGCCTGTTCGAGGACGCCCCGGGTACGCCGCCGCAGGCCGAAGCGGCGACACCAGCGCCACCAGTGGAAGAACGCCGCAGTGGTGATAGGCGCGGTAGCGACCGGCGCAATAACGACAGACGCAGCGGCGACAGCGAGTCCAGCTCGATCCGCGTCAGCGTGGAAAAGATCGACAGCCTGATCAATCAGGTCGGTGAACTGGTGATCACCCAGGCGATGCTCGCGCAGCTCGCTACCGAACTCGATCCGAGCCTATTCGAAGCTATCCATCAGGCCCTCGGCCAGCTCGAACACAACACCCGCGAGTTGCAGGAATCGGTGATGTCGATCCGCATGCTGCCGATCAGCTTTATCTTCAACCGCTTCCCGCGGCTGGTGCGCGACACCGCCGGCAAGCTCGGCAAGCAGGTCGAGCTGCAGCTGCAGGGCGAGCACACCGAACTGGACAAGGGGGTCATCGAAAAACTCACCGATCCGCTGACCCATATCATCCGCAACAGCGTCGACCACGGCATCGAAACGCCCGCCGAACGCCGCGCCGCCGGCAAGCCTGAGCACGGCACGGTGCGCCTGGCGGCCTATCACCAGGGCGGGCGCATCGTCGTCGAGATCAGCGACGACGGCCGCGGCCTGGCCCGCGACAAGATCATCTCCAAGGCCCGCCAACAGGGGTTTGCGGTCAGCGACGAGATGCCCGACAGCGAGGTCTGGCAACTGGTGTTCATGCCCGGTTTTTCCACCGCCGAGGTGGTCACCGACCTCTCCGGTCGCGGCGTCGGCATGGACGTGGTGCGGCGCAATATTTCGGCCATCGGCGGGCGTATCGATATCGACTCGATGGCGGGCGTCGGCACCCGTATTTCGATCCGCCTGCCGCTGACCCTGGCAATTCTCGACGGCATGATAGTCGCGGCGCAGCGCGTGCATTACGTGATCCCGCTGACCTACATAGTCGAGTCGCTGCAACCGCAACTCGACGACGTCCACAGCCTCAGCGGCAATCGCGGCACGGTGATCCGCGTGCGCGGCGAGTACCTGCCACT
>CAMPJN010000172.1 GCA_946886875.1 uncultured Pseudomonas sp. | reverse complement strand
GCGTGCGGCCGTTGAAGTTCTTCCTCAAGCAGGAGCTGATCTGGGTGCCGGTGATAGGTTTGTGCTGGTGGGCGCTGGGCTTCCCATTCATGAAGCGCTACTCCAAGGCCTACCTGGCCAAGCACCCGGAGAAGAAAGGTAAGGATCTGCAGACCACCCGCCGCACCTGCGCCAAGTTCAGCCAGACCTCGGTGGGCATCTTCAATTTCCTCGAAGGCACCCGTCTCACCCCGGCCAAGCACGCCGCCCAGCAATCGCCATTCAAGCACCTGCTCAAACCCAAAGCCGGCGGCATAGCCTTCGTTCTCGACGCCATGGGCGAGCAATTGCACAGCATCGTCAACGTCACCATCCATTATCCGCAGGGCAATCCCGGCTTCTGGGACATCCTCAGCGGTAACGTCGATGAGATAGTGGTGCGCTTCAAGGAACTGCCGATTCCAGCGCAATTCGTCGGCAAGAATTACGACCAGGACGAAGCTTATCGCTTGCAGTTCCAGCAGTGGGTCAACCAGCTATGGCTGGAGAAAGATGCCGAATTGAGCGAATTGAAGCAGCGCTTTCCGGGTCGCAGGGACAGGGACTGAAGGCGCCTTTTATCCCGGATGCAATCCGAGATCGCTGCTGTGGCGAACACCGCTGCCCGGATTGCGCCAAGGCTTATCCGGTCTGCATGTGTCGCACTCATCGCGGCCAAGGCCGCTCCTACGGATAGGTGCGGCTACTCGGCGGGCGATCCCAGGCTTGGCAGGTCGTCCCAATCGAGCTGCAGTGGAAACGCCTCGGCCTGTTCGACGTTCAGGCCAGGCGCCACCAGGAAACCCTGCATGATCGCGCAGCCGTGCTGGGTCAACCAATCGCGCTGAGCCTGGGTTTCCACCCCTTCGGCGATGACCTCGAGGCCCAGGTTGCGGCCCAGATCGATGATGGTGTTGACCACTGCAGCGTCACGCGGCGAGCTGAGCATATTGGCGATGAACAGGCGATCGATCTTCAGCGTGTCCAGTTCGAAATGGCGCAGGTAGGCCAGCGACGAATAGCCGGTGCCGAAATCATCGATGGCGATCTTCACCCCCAGGGCGCGCAACTGCAGAAGCTGCGCCTGGGTGGTCTGCAAATCCTGCATCAACGCGCCCTCGGTGACTTCGATTTCCAACTGCGCGGGGTTCAACTGGAACTCATCGAGTACCCGGCTCAGGTCGTCCACCAGTTGCGGCATGCAGAATTGCACCGGGCTGACGTTCAGGCTTATCACCAAGTCGTGGCCGCACTGCTGACTCATGCGTTTGCATTGCTCGACCCCGCTGCGAAAGATCCAACTGCCGAGACGGTTGATCAGCCGGGTCTCCTCCAACAGCGGAATGAATACCCCAGGTGCGACCACCCCTGCGACCCGGTGCTGCCAGCGCAACAGCGCCTCGAAGCCGCGTAGGCGGCCACTGCCGAGGTAGATCTGCGGTTGGTAGACCAGCACGAAGTCGTCGTTATCGATGGCGGTACGCAGGCTTTCCTCGAGCATCAGCCGCGAGCGTGCGCGGCCGTTCATGGTCGGCGAGAAGAAGCGATATTGCTGACGACCGGCGCGCTTGGCTTCGTACATGGCCATATCCGCCGCGCGCAGCAGCCCTTCCACGGTTTGCCCGCACTCGGGAAAACAGGCGATGCCGATACTGACGCCCAAGGTCACGTCCACATCATCGACGTGGTAACGCACCGATATCTGCTCGATCAGCTTTTCCGCCACCCGCGCGGCATCCTCGGGATGATTGAGGCCGTCTAGTACCGCGGTGAACTCATCGCCGCCCATGCGCGCAAGCACATCGTAAGGGCGCAGGCTGGCCTTCAGTTGCTCGGCGACGCGCCTGAGCAATTGATCGCCGGCGCCGTGGCCGAGGGAGTCGTTGACCCGCTTGAAGCCGTCCAGGTCGAGGTAAAGCAATGCCAGACGCTGGCCGCTGCGCTCGCTACGCGAAATCGCGGTTTCCAGGGCCTTGTGGAAGCCACGCCGATTGAGCAGGCCGGTCAGGGCATCGGTGATCGCCAGGGATTCGAGCTGGGTGTGCAGGCTGCGTACCACGGTCATATCGAGGGCCAGCACCACCATTCCCGATTGCTGACGCGGCAATGGCGAGCAGGACAACGCCACCGGGATGCTCTCTCCGTTCAATGCACACAGGCTGGCCTCATGCAGCCGATAGGTTTCATAACGCCGCCAATGCCGGTAGAACTCGGACATGCGCCACTCGCAATCGACCTTAGGGGTGAGCAGATGGCTCAGCATCGCCGTGCCTTCCAGGTCGCCGACCGCGCAGCGCATCATCTGCGCCATAGCCGGGTTGGCGAAGCGGATCAGGCCATCCTCGCCGACCACCATGATGCCCTCGGCGGCGTTGTCCAGCACCGAGGCATTGAAGGCCCGTGCACTGCTCAGCTGCTGGGTCAGGTGCAACAACTCGTTGCGGTTGCGTTCGTGGTCGAGCAGCGAGCGGATCTTATGGCGCAACACCTTGGCATCGAACGGCTTGAGCATGAAATCCACCGCCCCGCAGGCATAGCCTTTGAGTACCGCCTCCTCGGTTTGCGCAATCGCCGAGATGAAGATGATCGGGGTGAAGCGCGTGCGCGGGTTGCCGCGCATCAGCCGCGCCACCTCGAAGCCGTCCATGTGCGGCATCTGCACATCCAATAGCACCAGGCCGACATCCTCCTCGAGCAGGCATTGCAGGGCCGCCTCGCCCGAATCGACGCAGCGCAACCGCCAGTCGCCGTCCTCGAGCAAGGCCTCCATCGCTTCGAGATTCGTCATGCGGTCGTCCACCACCAACAGCGTCTGGGTGAGCCGCTCTTCAGTCTGAGCCTGTGCCATGCCTACCTCCTGCGTTCTGGCGACGCCAAAACCCGTGAATACCTTGCGGGCCGGGCGAGTGCGTCTCGCCTGCAACCCGCTGCTACGGTATAGCTCTGCATGCCTGCAACGACCATGAACGCTTGGTCCACGGCCTCACTACTGAACCACCGACACCGTATCAAGCGAGAAAATCGCGTACCTCCGCCTCCGGTGGCGCGGACGGTTTATTGGGCGTTTTGCTGCCATTGAGCCAGCGCGCCAAGGTGCTCAGCAATTCGTCGCGGCTGACCGGCTTGGCCAGATAATCGTCGGCGCCCGCGGCCATGCATTTCTCCCGATCACCCTTCATCGCATGGGCGGTCAAGGCGATGATCGGAATGCTGCATCGATGTTCCTGCTTGAGCAGCCGGATAGCGGTATAGCCATCCATGTTGGGCATGGCGATATCCATCAGGATCAGGTCGAAGGGCTTGCTCTGATAACGGGCAATCGCTTCGATACCGTCCTTGGCGGTACTGACATCAAGCCCGGCCTCATCGAGCAAAGCGCTCAGGGCATAGACATTGCGCACATCGTCGTCCACCAGTAACACGCGGTGCCCGTCCAGCGCGTGCTCGACCCGACTGACGGCGGACAATGGCCCTTGATCGAGATCGCGCACACTGCCAAGAAAGCCCTGCACGGCGAGACTCAACGCCTGCAAATCCTCGCCCTGCTTGCGCACCACCACGGCGCTGTAGCGCCTCAGACGCTGCAGGGTCGATCGGGTGATATCCACCCCGGTATTGATCACCACCCGCATGCCGTCCAGCGGACGCTGCCGGTCCAGCTCTGCGAGCAGTTCGAAGCCGTCCTGGTCGTCCAGGTCGAGATCGATCACCAGGGCGGCGAAATGCCGCTCGGCATAGGCCAGGCGAGCCTGCTCGGCAGTGGCGCTGGCAACCACATCGAAGCCCAGCTGCTGCAGGTAACCACGGTAGTACTCGCGCTCGGTAGCGATGCCTTCGACCAGCAACAACGACGGCAGCGGAACCGGGCCGGCCTGCTGCAAATCGCGAAACACCTGTTCAATCTCCTCCCGAGCGATGGGCTTGACCAGGTAGCGGGTGCCGTCCTCGTTCCAATTGGCCGGTTGCGGCACACAGGAAATGATATGCACCGGCGTGGCCCGATGACTGACCTGGCTGCGCAAACGGCGAAACAGCTGCCAGCCGCTGATGTCCGGCAACAGAATATCCAGGATCACCGCGCTGAAACGCTGCCCCTGCAGCAGGTTGAGCGCCTGCACGCCAGTACGGCAATGCACGCAGGAAAAGCCATGGGCATGGGCCTCGTCGATCATCACCGCGGCGAAGTTGCTGTCGTCTTCGACGATCAGCACCGCCGGCCCGGAGCCGCTGCGCTGAGGCCCTTCGTCACTGGCGCTGTCGCCCGACTGGTCGCCGAGGCATTGCACCGGCAAGCGCACGGTGAAGCATGAGCCTTGCCCCGGCGTACTCTGCAAACTGACTTCGCCACCGAGCGCCTGCACCAGCTTGCGGGTGATCGCCAGCCCTAATCCGGTGCCGCCGAAACGGCGGCTGGGGGAACCGTCGATTTGCTGGAACGCCTGAAAAATCTGCTCATGCTGCTCGGCAGCGATGCCGATACCGCTGTCGCTCACGATAAAGCTCAACTGCTCGCCACCGTCGGCACGACCATGGGGCTCGTAGGCGATCGTCAGGCTCACCTCGCCCTGCTCGGTGAACTTCAGCGAGTTGGAGAGCAGGTTGCGCAGGATCTGGTGCAAGCGCACGCGGTCGCTGTTGATCACCCGCGGCACCCCTGGTTCCAGTTGCGTGCGCAGATACAGCCCTTTCAACTCGGCCATGGGGCGCATGCTCGAATCCAGTTCGACCAGCATCTCCTGCACATTCAGCGGCTCCAGCTTGACCTGCATGCGCCCCGACTCGACCTTGGCCAGATCGAGCACGCTATTGATCAGTTGCAACAGGTCGCTGCCGGCTCGGTGCACGATATCGGCATGCTTGGCCTGTTTGGCGGTGAGATTACCGGCGCTGTTCTGGCGCAGCTGGTCGCTGAGGATCAGGATGCTGTTGAGCGGTGTGCGCAACTCGTGGGACATATTGGCGAGGAATTCGGACTTATAGCGGTTGGCCAATACCAGTTGCTCGGCCTGGTCACGCAGGCGATGTTCAGCGGCCTTGCGCTCGCTGATATCGATGATGACCGCCTGCACCAGGGTGTCGTCGCCACTGCGAATCGGTGACAACCCGACCTCCAGAGGGATCAGCCGGCCGTCGCGGTGCTGGCCGAACAGGTCGCGGTTGCTGCCCATGCGCCGCGGTTCGGGGTTGTCCTGGTAACCGCGACGGGAAGACACGTGGCTATGTCGCAGATCCTTGGGCAACAACATTTCCACCGACTGGCCGAACAGCTCCTGGCGCGAGTAACCGAACAATTGCTCGGCCTGCTGGTTGACCATGGCGATCTGACCGCGGCTGTCGACCAGCACTATGGCATTCGGCGACGCCTCGACCACCAGACGGAAGCGTTGCTCGGCGGCCTTACGCTCGCTGATATCGATGATCACCGCCTGCACCCAGCTTTCCTGACCGCTGCGCAATGGCGACAGGCCCACCTCCAGCGGAATCAGCCGGCCATCGCGATGCTGGCCGAATAGTTCGCGGTTGTTACCCATGCGCCGCGGCTCGGGGTTTTCCTGGTAACCACGGCGTAACCCGACGTGTCCTTTGCGCTGGTCGCCGGGCAGTAGCTTCTCCACCGCTTGGCCGAGCAGCTCCTGACGGTCGTAGCCGAACATTTGCTCGGTTTGCCGATTGACCATGACAATCTGCCCACGATTGTCGACCAGCACTATGGCATTCGGCGACGCCTCGACCACCAGACGGAAGCGTTCTTCGGCGCCCTTGCGCGCTCTCAGATCGATCAGGTTGAGCAGATAATTGGCCCCACCGGACACCGCCAGCACGCTCAAGCTCAAGGTCACCGGAATATTCTCGCCATCGCCGCGGCGCGCCTCGTAGTCGTTGGCCATCATCGGCGTATCGGCTTCGTCGACCAGATCGCCGAGCTGACCGATCATCGGCAGAAAGCGCCGTACCATCTCGCCAATCAACGCCTGCGACGGGCAATCGAGCAGTTCTGCGGCACGCTGATTGGCCATCTCGATGCGGCCCTCGGCATTGCACAACAAGGTTGCCACCGGCAGGCGCTCGATCAGCAGACGAAAGCGCTGCTCGCGCTCGCTGAGCTGCCCGGTGGTCAGGCTGTTGACATAGAGTTGGCGCTCGCGCAGGTACAGGTAGCCACCAACCAACAGCGCCAGCAAGGTGGCGGCGGCCAGGCCCATCCACAAGCTGAAGGCCATGTTCCCCCCACCCAGGGCGGCTTCGTAGCTGGCGGTGCTGGTTACCTCGATCAGCCAGGTGCGACCATAGAACGGTAACTCCAAGGTCTGACGAAAACCCGGCGTCCAGCCGCCAAGCGATACGTCATCCTTGAGCATGGTGCCGCCCGGAGCGTGTCGATCCTTGATCGCGATGTCGAACAGACGGCTCTGCGAGCCAAATATCCCGGCAATCAGGTCCTCAATGCGAAAAGCTCCATAGACCAAGCCCAAGAGTGCGGCATGACGCTCTTCTTCGCTTGCCAGGGGCATGTCCGGGTGAAATACCGGCAGGTACAACAACACGCCGCCTTGGGCGTCTTCCTGGGTTTCCTGCTTCAGGGTGAGCGGTGCGCTAAGCGTGGCACCGCCACTGTTGCGCGCTTGCTCGATGGCGCTCCGGCGCACCGGTTCGCTGAGCATGTCGAAGCCCTGGGCTCGGCGATTGCGCCAGTCCAGCGGGCTGATGAAGTCGATCAGCACATACTCGTCGCGCGCCCCAGGCGGAAATGGGGAAAAATCCTTGCGCTGGCGTACTTCGGGATCAGCCAGATAAGCGTCAAGCTCGCCCTGGGTGAAATGGCGCGCCCAACCGAGCGCCATGATGCCGGGGTAACGATCCTGCAAGCGCAACTGGTCGACCACCCTGTCCCACTGCGCCAAGATAACCCGCTCGCTGCCGATCATCAGCCCGGCAATACCGCGCAGCACCATCTCGTAAGCGTGCATACGCGCCTCGACGCGCTGCCCCACTTCCTGCGCCGCGACCTGAAAGCGTTGACGGTTTTCCTCCAGGTTGCGTGCTTCCAGCGCTTGCCACTGCCAGATGGTCAAGCCTCCCAGCCCGAACAGCAGTGCCAGGGTCACACCTAGCGCGCGCCAGGGTCGGGGAGGAATGGAACGATGCCGGTCTTCCATGAGCCCTCCTGAATGACTCCATATCGGGCGAGCACGCAGCCGGAACGTTCACGGGCACTGCACGGCTCCCCCTCAGAGGTGGTGAAAATATCGAGCGCCGTAACGAGAGCGCCTCCAGACATTCGCCACAAGGCGCTTGGAGGCGGTCGCAATAGGCGAGAGTTTTTTCACACCCTCTGAAAGCAGTCTAGCCAGGATTTACCGTGCAGGCCCTTTGCCAACAGGCAGTCGACAGACGGCAAAAAGGCCCCTGTTTTAGAGGGGCCTTTCTGCTGAAACGAGGAGTACGAGCTTATAGCGGCCGCAGGTTGATCTCGACCCGACGGTTCTGCGCGCGACCGGCTTCGGTCGCATTACTGGCGATCGGCTGGTTCGGGCCGGCACCGTAGGCGGAAATCCGCTGCGCCGGCACGCCGTTGCTGGACAGGTAGGAAGCGACGCTTTGCGCACGGCGGTTCGACAGGTTCTGGTTCAGCTCCATGGAGCCGGTACTGTCGGTATGGCCGACGATATCGATGCCGTTCTTATCGAACTCCTTGAACACCAATACCAGCGAATTCAGGGTTGAATAAAAGCCGCTGGAAATATCCGCCGAGTTGCTGGCGAAGGTGATATTGCCCG
>CAMPJN010000171.1 GCA_946886875.1 uncultured Pseudomonas sp. | reverse complement strand
GAGAAAGAATCGGTAATGAATAGATTGCAACTATCGCCAATAAAGGCTGCGTGCTATAAGTTACCGCCGACACAAAAAGAAAGAGCTGCCCATACAATAAATTGATGGGCGGCGCAACTCTTCTAAAACCAAGGAGCAATCACGATGCAAGTGATGAAGTGGAGCGTTATCGCCCTCGCAGTAGCAGCGGGCACCAGCCAAATGGCATTCGCCTCGAGCCAGTCCGAGTCCAAAGGTATTGTTGAAGACACCAGCTTCAACATCTTCAACCGTGTTCTTTATCACAACCGTGACTTCCGCAATGGCGGGTCCAACGGTGGCGGCACCGGTGATCATGGCCACTACGAAGATACCGGCCTGGGCATCCGCCTGCTGCTGGAATCCGGCTTCACTCAAGGCACCGTAGGCGTAGGCTTTGACGCTCACAGCCTGTCCAGCATCAAAATCGACAGCGGTCGCGGCCGTATCGGCTCTGGCCAGTTCGATAAAGACAGCGATGGCGCTGGTGAAGATACCCAGACCGAAGTCGGCGGCGCGATTAAGTTCCGCGTTTCCGACACTGTCCTGAAGCATGGCAACATGTTCACCGGCAGCCCGGTGTTCAGCACCGACGACAGCCGCATCCTGCCTGAAGTTGCTACCGGCACCTTGCTGACCAGCAACGAAATCGAAGGCCTGGAACTGACCGCAGGCCGCTTCACTGCACTGAGCAGCCAGCGCAGTAGCGATCGCGATACTTTCGCCCTCACTGAAGCCAATATTATCGGTGCAAGCTATAGCTTCACTGATAATTTCAGCGGCGCGATCCATGCTTCCGACGTGGAAGACCACTTCAAGAAGAAATATGCCAACCTGAACTACAATCTGCCCCTGGCAGATGAGCAGGCTTTGAATTTCGACTTCAACTTCTACAGAACTACTGACGACGGCCAAAAGCTGTCGGGCATCGTAGACAACAAAATCTGGAGCCTGGCAGCCGCCTACTCCATGGGCGCTCATAAGTTCACCCTGGGCCACCAGCGCTCCAGCGGTGATTCCGCCTATGTCTATGGCATTGACGGCGGCGGCACCATTTGGCTGAACAACTCCGTTCAGTACTCCGACTTCAACGGCGAAGACGAAAACTCCTGGCAAGCGCGCTACGACGTTAACATGGCGTCCTATGGGGTACCGGGCCTGAGCTTCATGACTCGCTACACCACCGGTACCGGCATCACTGTTCGTGATACCAACCGTTTGGTTGTCGATGACAACGCCAAAGAACACGAACTGGACATCGAAGCCAAATATGTAATCCAGGAAGGCGCCGCGAAGGATCTTTCCTTCCGCATTCGTAACGCCATTTACCGTGCAAATAGCTCGTACGACGGTGACGTCAACGACTTCCGCCTGATCGTCGAGTACCCGCTGAGCGTCCTGTAATTCAGGCCATTCAGTTAGCTGTATAGCTGCATAGAAAAGCCCGACTTCGGTCGGGCTTTTTTGTGGGCGGTGTCTTTGCGCTTACAACGGCAATGCGTAGGTTCCCGTCACATGGGCGACCAATTCCTCTACATTACCCGCCGAATACAACGACACCTCGCAGACCGCCTGGCGCCGGCTCAGACGTAATATTCGCGCCTCGGCCAATAAGTCCACCGGTTTGGGCTTGACCAGAAAATTGATATTCAGGTTCGAGGTCACCGCCATTTCCACCCGCCCCAAGCGGCCCAGCACCACGGCATACATGGCCGCATCGGCCAGCGCCATAATGGTCGGCCCGGACAAGGTGCCGCCCGGCCGCACCAGCTTGTTATGGAAAGGCACCCGCGCCAGCACGCCATCGGCATCCAACCTGTCGATACACAGGTTGATATCCTCGGCCATGGGCAACCCCGCGCGTATCAGCGTCTGAACTTGTTCCGCTGTCAGTCCCGTCACTGCACTCTCCTCTCGCTGGTTCTCGCTGCCATGCCCGGCAACCTGTACGCATCTGTATAGGCACCGTACAATGCCGGCCTATTGAAAGCCTTCGCAACCGACAAAACGGCCAAACATGCGTACCAGTCAGTTTCTGCTCTCCACCCTGAAAGAAACCCCTTCCGATGCCGTGGTAATCAGCCATCAGTTGATGCTGCGCGCCGGGATGATCCGCAAACTCGCCTCCGGTCTCTATACCTGGTTGCCCATGGGCCTGCGCGTGTTGCGCAAGGTGGAAAAGGTGGTGCGCGAGGAAATGGACGCCGCCGGCGCCCTCGAAGTGCTGATGCCGGGCATTCAACCGGCCGAGTTGTGGCAGGAGTCCGGGCGCTGGGAGCAGTACGGCCCCGAGTTGCTGCGCATGAAGGATCGCCACGGCCGCGATTTCTGCGCTGGCCCGACCCACGAGGAAGTGATCACCGATCTGGCGCGCAACGAGCTGAACAGCTACAAGCAGCTGCCGATCAACCTGTACCAGATCCAGACCAAGTTCCGTGACGAGATCCGTCCACGCTTCGGCTTGATGCGCGGCCGCGAATTCATCATGAAGGATGCCTATTCCTTCCACGTCGACCAGGCATCGCTGCAGCAAACCTACGACCGTATGCACCAGGCCTACTGCAATGTCTTTACCCGCCTGGGTCTGAATTTCCGCCCGGTCCAGGCCGACACCGGCTCGATCGGCGGCACCGGCTCCCACGAATTCCATGTACTGGCCGAGTCCGGCGAAGACGATATCGCCTTCAGCGACAGCTCCGACTACGCCGCCAATATCGAGAAAGCCGAAGCCGTGCCGCGTGAAAGCGCGCGCGCTGCCGCCACTGAAGCCCTGCGCCTGGTCGATACACCCAACTGCAAGACCATCGACGACCTGGTCAGCCAATGCGGCCTGGCCATCGAAAAAACCGTGAAGACCCTGGTGGTGCATGGCGCCGAAGCCGGCACCTTGGTGGCGTTGATCGTTCGCGGCGATCATGAGCTCAACGAGATCAAGGCGGCCAACCTGCAGCAGGTCGCCAGCCCACTGACCCTCGCCTCGGAAGCCGAACTGCGCGCTGCCATCGGTGCCGGCGCAGGCTCCCTGGGCCCGTTGAACCTGCCGCTGCCATGCATCGTCGACCGCTCGGTGGCCTTGATGAGCGATTTCGCCATCGGCGCCAATATCGATGACAAGCACTACCTGGGCTGCAACTGGGAGCGCGACCTGCCGCTGCCCGAAGTCGCCGACCTGCGCAACGTCGTCGCAGGCGACCCCAGCCCGGATGGTCAGGGCACCCTGGAGATCAAGCGCGGTATCGAAGTCGGGCATATCTTCCAGCTCGGCACCAAATACAGCGAAGCCCTGAACTGCCAGGTACTCGGCGAAAACGGCAAGCCGGTAATCCTGACCATGGGTTGCTACGGCATCGGCGTATCGCGGGTTGTGGCGGCGGCCATCGAGCAGAACAACGATGAGCGCGGGATTCTCTGGAACGACGCCCTGGCGCCCTTCCAGATCGCCCTGGTGCCGCTACGTTATGAAACCGAAGCGGTGCGCGAAGCCACCGACAACCTGTATGCGCAACTGACCGCGGCCGGTTTCGAAGTATTGCTCGACGACCGTGACAAAAAGACCAGTCCGGGCATCAAATTCGCGGACATGGAATTGATCGGCATCCCCCATCGTATTGTGGTCAGCGATCGCGGCCTGGCCGACGGCAACCTGGAATACAAGAGCCGTCGCGACACCGAGGCTCAAGCGGTTCCCCTTGCCGAAATCATGTCGTTTATCCAAGCACGTATCAGCCGCTGATCTCAGCCTTTAGCCAGAGTCATCATGTTCAAGCGAAGCACCTTGCACCTGGTCGGCGCCACACTCGGCGCCGTCCTCTTCCTCAGCGGCTGTGCCAACCAGCTACCGCAACGCAGCGAGCATGAAGAGCGCGTCGAGCGCAAATTGCTCGACCACAACCTGCAGATAGATGTCGGCGAGCCCCGCGTGCTGGAGCTGCCGCAACGGCGTGTGCGCGTACAAGAACAGAAAACCTTCGAGGTCACCGCCTTTGCGGTCACCCGTCGCTACGACCGCTATACCCCTTACCAGGCCTGGCGCGAGCTGTATGAAGTGCCGCTGGGCGCGGTAGCCGTGGTGGCCGGTATCGGCGCCAACGTGCTGAACGTGGTGGCGCTTGGCAGCTTGCCCGATAGCGCGACCAAGGACTGGATCAGCTATGGTTTCGCCGGTCTCAACCCGTTTATGAACGCCGAGTCCAACGGCCGCTCGCAGCAGAACCTAGCCAGCCTCGACGAACAGCGTCAGGACGCCCGCACCGAGTACTCCAGCCTGCCGTGGGCCGAACGCATCGTCAGCGTCAAAGCGGCCGAGCAGACCCACGAACTGCTGACCGACCGCAATGGCGTACTACGCCTCAACCTGCTCGACGGCCCTTTTGCCGAGCAGGACATCAGCCATATCGGCGTCCTGCTGCTGAGCGTCGAAGAACCGCAAAGCGGCACCCGCGCGGACGCCAGCCTGCTGGTCAGCCATACCCTGCGCGGCAAGTTGCTGGAAGCCCATGGCCTGGTTTACGACGATCTGGAAGACGACGACATCGCGCAATGGGTGCACAGGGTCAAACGCCTGTCCGAGCTGGGCCTGGAAGAGGAAGCCAGCGAACTGGAGCAGAGCCTGATCGAACTGACCCGCAACGACCCGGAACTGCAGGAAGCCTTTCTCAAGGCTTTGATGCAGGATGCAGGGCGCCTGGTCGCCGATCCGGGCGCCGATTAATCCGGTATGCCTGCGCGCCTGGCCTTAGCCTTGTCGGCACTGCTGCTGTGTCTGCCCGCCTATGCCAACCTGCGCCAGGCACCGGAGCCCGAGCTGCGCGACTTGCTGCAACGCACGGTCGCCGAGGCGGACAGTTTCGCCGACAGATTCGACGCCGAGGTCTGGCTGCTGGATATGTCCACCCGCCTGATCCGCTATATCCCCGATCCGCAGGAGCGCCTGACGCTACTCCGGCTGGTACATCGGGAAGCCAGCAAAGCCGGGTTGCGCCCCGACCTGGTACTGGCGCTGATTCATACCGAGAGCCATTTCAACCGCTTTGCGATTTCTTCGGTCGGCGCCCAAGGCATGATGCAGGTGATGCCGTTCTGGAAAGCCGAACTCGGTCGCCCGCAGGACAACCTCACCGACAACGCCACCAACTTGCGCTACGGCTGCACCATCCTCAGCTTCTATCTGCGCAAGGAAAACGGCGATCTCAGCCGCGCCCTGGCCCGCTACAATGGCAGCCTGGGCAAACAGACCTACCCGGCCAAGGTTATCGGCTTCTGGCATGACTTTTGGTACGTCAAACCCTGACGTTTCAACGACTGCTAACCGTAGGTTGGTGCTGAGCGCAGCGAAGCCCAACTGCCTCAATACGCACCAAGCCACTCAACCGCGCACGATAAACCCGGCGATACCCTGCAACGGCTGACTTTCCAGCTCGACGCCAGCGACCTTGGCCGCACCCGGTCCCTGCTCCAGCCAGCTCGCCAACTCACGCACCGCGTCTTCTTCGCCCTCGAACAAGACCTCGACGCGGCCGTCCGCAAGATTACGTACCCAACCATCCAGATCCAGGCGTTCGGCCTGAATTTGCGTGTGCTGGCGAAAACTCACACCTTGTACCCGGCCACTGACATAACCATGCATGCAAATCCGCGACATCTGATTACTCCTGCGTCTGCAGTGTTGTTAAGCGCGCCCTGATTCCGGCGGCCGTTTGTTCGCCGAGCAGACGCTCACGCATCTGCCCTTGCCCATCGATGATAAAGGTCACCGGCAATACCTCGGCGCGTGGCAAGCCGAAGCGCGCGGCCGGGTCCTGGGCCAATACCGTGAACTCGATAGCCAACGCCTGCGCAGCCTTGCTCAGCTCGGCGCCTTGCAAACCGTCGAAGTTCACTCCGAGCACAGTTACCGACTGCCCGCCCATCTGTTCGGCCAGAGCATTCAGTTCGGGAATCTCACTGCGGCAAGGCGCGCACCACTCGGCCCAGTAATTAATCACCAACCACTGGCCTTCCAGGCGCTCAACCGCTACCTTTTGCCCATGCTGATCGACGCCGACGTCTTCGGCGCAGCCCGCCAGAAGCAAAGCGGCAACAATTGCCGCCATATTTGCAGGCCGTTGAAAACAGCAACGAGCAATGGCTAGGCACGGCGCAATCAGCCGGGCACAGTAGTTTTTCAACGGCCTGTTGGCCATGACCGCCTGGAGCCGTATTGCCATGCTTTCGATCCTCGCCCACACAGGGTTGTTATGACGTTAGATGCCTTGCGCCTGGAAGTGCCAGATATCCACGAGGAAGACGCCATCTCCCTGGCCGACCTCAACGAACGGTTGCTTCAAGCCCGCTCGCAGCCCCACGAGCATGCCTTGCAGGCGGTCCTGAGCCTGCTGTTCCACCTCAACCGCAGCGTCACGACCTTACTCGAAAGGCAACGCGCGCTGCAAAGCTTCAGCGAAGAGTACCGTCACTACGCGGCGGCCTATCGCAACCACACCCCACCCTCAAGTCTGTTCGTGCGTCTATGCCGCGAGCTGGCGGTAGGCTTCAAACGCCTGCTATTGCAGATACTCCAGGGCCGCCAACCTTCGCGCCCGCACCTGGCCTGGTGTCTGTATATGGCGCAACACTTTCTCGCGCAGAACCTGCTGCGTCACTACCAGCTGTATCAAGAGCCGCCAGCGAGCCTGTGGCGCGACAGTCATTTGCTGTATTGGATCGGCGAACGCCAGGGCTGTCTGGACGAACACGTCGCTGCCGCCTTTCAGCCCCTGCCGGCCAGCACCCTGCGCGGCCTCTATCAGCAGATGCTGCTACTGGCCCTGAGCAATCCCTTTCACCTCGCCGAAGGCGAATGCCTGCAGTTGTTCGGCGCGCTGGCACAGCTTGCCGAACTGCCACGCCTGCTGCCCTGGGAACAGGATGAGGAAATCGAAGGGCCGGTGGTCGACCTGACCGAGCCACACCCCTGCATAGGTATGGCCCAACTCAGCGCGAGCGACCCCGCCTATTTGCGCCGCTTCGAACTCGGCGCCCTGCTGGTCGCGCTACACGAGCCGGCGCCGCTGCAGAGCCTTGCCGAGCGACAACTGCTGGAGCGCGTGCAGCAACATTGGTCGGGGCAACAACCACGCCGCCATCAACGCGCCGAGCAAACCCAGGCGTGCAATCTGGCGGTCGGTCTACCGGCTATCCATGCGCAATTGCTGGAAAAGCGCCCGCCGCCCACACCCGCGCAAATACTCGATAGCAGCCCTGGCGGGGTGCGCCTGCTGTGCAACCCGGATCATGCCCAGCTACTGTCCGTCGGCCAACTGGTACTGGTGCTGAGCGACCACACCACTCCCACATTGGCGCTGGTGCGCTGGCGTCACCTGAATGCCGAAGGCCTGCATCTGGGCCTGCGTTACCTCAAGGGTTTGCCACGCCCAGCCTGGTTGCGTCGTGCGCCCAGCGCTCAGGCCCACCCTGGCATCCTGCAGAGCACGCCAACCCCAGGCAGTGGCTGGCACCACGGTTTGTGGCTGCCCAACGAGCAATTCGTCGAGGGGGAAAATTTCTGGCTGCAACTGGCCAATAGCACCAGCCAGACCGCAATGCCCTTACCGGCGGCCAATCTGGTCAGCGCTTCTGTAAGCCGGCATGCCATGCGTTTGGGATAAACACGCAAAACTGCGAGCGATGTCACGCCAAGCACCGGCCGAGTGCACAGTTTCGTCGCTAGAGCCGCGCTTATACTTGGTCGCAATCGTGTTTGATTCGCCCTGCCACCAGCCTGGAATTGCGCCCATGTCCCAAGCCCA
>CAMPJN010000170.1 GCA_946886875.1 uncultured Pseudomonas sp. | reverse complement strand
ACGGCGTAACGGCCTTTGGTAGTCAGTCGCATGGAGGATTACCGCGGAATCACAATTTGACGCGAGTATGCAATTCCCGAGCATTTAAGTCAACTATAAGACCTATCAATTTACTCGGAATTAGGCGCGACCGGAGGGCGTAAAGAATAGCAAAACGCTAGCCCCCGCGCATCAGGTAACAGGCTTGTCCTCGGCCTCCTTCACCACCCCGGCAAAGTCTTCGTCACGCAACTCCGGCAGGTCCTTGGCGCAGTAATCGCTACCCAGGGCCTTGAGCGCGCCGCACATGCCCTGCAGACGGCCATCCACCGCATGCAAATGATCGAGCATCTGACCGATCGCTCGCGCCACCGGGTCCGGCATGTCCTGACCGACACCATAGGCATCGAAACCAAGCTTCTCGGCGATAGCTTGGCGCTTGGCTTGCTGCTCGTCATCCACCTTGACGATGATCCGCGCCGGAATCCCCACGGCAGTCGCCCCCGCCGGCACCGCCTTGGTGACCACCGCATTGGAGCCGATCTTGGCCCCCATACCCACGGTAAACGGCCCCAGCACCTTGGCGCCAGCGCCGACCACCACGCAATCCTCAAGCGTCGGGTGACGCTTGCCCTTGTCCCAACTGGTCCCCCCCAGGGTCACCCCCTGATAGAGCGTGACGTCGTTGCCGATCTCGGCGGTTTCGCCGATGACGATGCCCATGCCATGGTCGATAAAGAAACGCCGACCGATTTTAGCTCCGGGATGAATCTCGATACCGGTGACCCAGCGGCCGAAATTGGACACTACACGGGCCAGCCATTTCCAGCCGGAGCCCCACAAAGCATGCGACACCCGATGCAACCAGACCGCATGCAAACCGGGATAGCAGGTCACGACTTCAAGGGTGTTACGCGCCGCCGGATCGCGATGAAATACGCTCTGGATATCCTCTTGCATGCGCTCAAACATCAGACTTCCCCTGTTTATGGTGTTGGCCACGCGCCGCCTTGACGGTCTCGGTCAAGATGCCGCGCAAAATATTCATCTCCAACTTACTGACCGCGCTGCGCCCGTACAAGCGACGTAAGCGACTCATCAGATGCCGCGGCTTGGCCGGGTCGAGAAAACCTATTTCGACCAGAGCCTGCTCCAGGTGCACATAGAACGACTCCAACTCATCCGCGGTAACCGGTTGCGAACTCTGGATCGCAGTGGTTTCCACCTTCAACGTCTTGGTCGGTTTGTTCTGCGCCGCCAGCCAGGCCATGCGTACTTCGTAGGCCAAAACCTGAACCGCCGCAGCCAGATTCAGAGAACTGAAATCCGGATCGGAGGGGATGTGCACATGGAAATGACAACGCTGCAGCTCTTCGTTGGTCAAGCCGGCGTATTCACGACCGAAGACCAACGCCACCTCAGCTCCCTGCAGCGCCTGCTCGCACGCTGTAACGCCGCACTCACGCGGATCGAGCAACGGCCAAGGGATGCGCCTGTCGCGCGCGCTGGTGCCCAATACCAGGCTGCAGCCGACCAGCGCCTGCTCCAGGGTCTCGACCACCTGCGCGCCATCGAGAATATCGGTAGCACCCGAAGCACGGGCCACCGCATCGCCACTGGGGAAGTCCTGTGGGTCGACCAGCACCAAGCGCGACAAACCCATGTTCTTCATGGCCCGCGCCGCGCCGCCGATATTGCCGGGGTGACTGGTATTGACCAAAACTACGCGAATATTTTCCAGCAAAACGATCACTCGCACTGACAGCGGAGGGGGAGCAAATCTTACAGAAGCCCCCCCATTAATGCCATGCAAGACACAGACGGCACTTCAACCCGCAGGCTTTTCTGCTAATATGGCCGGCTTTCTTTAACGACCCAGGTGAATCATCCATGCAGCCCATGCTGAATATCGCGCTGCGCGCAGCCCGTAGCGCCGGTGAAATGATCTTCCGCTCTACCGAACGCTTGGACGTCATCTCGGTCGACGAGAAAGATGCCAAAGACTACGTGACCGAGATCGACCGCTCCGCAGAGCAACTGATCATCCAGGCACTGCGCAAGGCCTACCCGAACCACGGTTTTCTCGGTGAAGAAGGCGGCCTCATCGAAGGTAGCGGTGATGGCGCTGACTACTTGTGGATCATCGACCCCCTGGACGGCACCACCAACTTTATCCGCGGCATCCCTCATTACGCTGTCAGCGTGGCCTGCAAATATCGCGGCCGCCTGGAACACGCGGTAATCATCGACCCGGTGCGCCAGGAAGAATTCACCGCCAGCCGTGGCCGCGGCGCCGCACTGAATGGCCGTCGCCTGCGCGTCAGCAGTCGCAAGAGCCTGGAAGGCGCGCTGCTCGGCACCGGCTTCCCATTCCGCGACAGCCAGATGGATAACCTGGAAAACTACATTGGCATGTTCCGCAGCCTGGTCGGCCAGACCGCCGGCATCCGCCGCGCCGGCGCTGCCAGCCTGGACCTGGCTTACGTTGCCGCAGGACGCTTCGATGCGTTCTGGGAGTTCGGCCTTTCCGAGTGGGACATGGCAGCCGGCGCGCTGCTGATCCAGGAAGCCGGCGGCCTGATCAGTGATTTCAGCGGCGGTCATGAATTCCTCGAAAAAGGCCAGATCGTGGCCGGCAACACCAAATGCTTCAAGGCAGTCCTGACAGCAATCCAACCGCATCTGTCGGCTTCACTGAAACGCTGATCGCAAAAACGCTCAATAAAAAAGCGCCCCGCGGGGCGCTTTTTTATTGAGCTGATTTCAGTCACCGACCTGGGTCAATACCAACTTGCCGTCTTCAACCGGAATCCGGCTACCCGGATCGCTCTCCATACGTACCCGACCTTCCTTGCCGTCCAACTGATACTTGACGTCATAACCGACCACTTTCTCGCTGGTGTCGGTAACCGTACTGCAGCGGTTTTCAGTGGTGGTATAGGTGTCGTTGGCCTGCATGCTGCCCTGCACCTTGTTGCCGGCATAACCGCCGCCGACCGCGCCGGCAACAGTGGCGATCTTCTTGCCATTACCGCCACCGATCTGATTGCCCAGCAACCCACCTACCACCGCACCGATCGCCGTACCGGCAATCTTGTGCTGATCCTGCACCGGTTTCTGCCGGGTGACGGTTACATCCTGACAGACCTGGCGTGGCGTCTTGATGGTTTCTTTAACCGGTTTTACCGCCAGTACCTCAGCGTATTCCGGGCCGCCAACCAGGCTATAGGTAGCGACAGCACCGCCGGCCGTTACCGCAACCGCACCCAGTACGGCGCCAACAACCATTGACTTGTTCATAGCAAAACTCCTGATCGATGCTGCCAGGCGAATTACGCCTGGCCTACGCGTCAGACAACGAACAAGTGAAATTGGTTCATATTCATGGCCTTGCGCAAGCACCGGCTTATGAACCGCATAGCGTCAGGGGCGCTCGTCGACTTCCTCGGCCACCACCGGCGGAATCAAGTCTTCCACACGCAGATCGAGCCAGATCAGTACGACGTTGGAGATGTAGATCGACGAATAGGTACCCACCAGCACCCCCACGAACAGCGCGATCGCAAAGCCGAACAGATTATCGCCACCGAATATCAGCAAGGCGGCAATGGCCAGCAAGGTGGAGATCGAAGTCGCCAGGGTGCGCAACAGGGTCTGAGTGGTGGAAATATTGATGTTCTCGATCAAGCTGGCCTTGCGCAACACCCGGAAGTTTTCGCGCACCCGGTCGAACACCACGATGGTGTCGTTCAGCGAGTAGCCGATGATCGCCAGCAGCGCCGCCAGCACCGTCAGATCGAAAGTGATCTGGAAGAACGACATAAACCCCAGGGTGACAATAACGTCGTGCACCAGCGAGACGAAGGCGCCCATGGAGAACTTCCACTGAAAGCGGAAGGCCAGATACAGCATGACCCCGCCCAATGCCAGCAACATGCCGAGACCGCCCTGGTCACGCAGCTCTTCGCCGACCTGCGGACCGACGAACTCGACCTTGTTCACCTCCAGCTTGTCACCCGCCTGGCGCAATACAGCCGCGACCTTGATACCCAGATCGGGATCGTCGCCCTGCATGCGCACCACCACCTCGGTAGTAGCACCGAAGCTCTGCACTACTGCCTTGTCATAACCGGCATCTGCCAGTTGCTGGCGAATTTTGCCGAGGTCGGCCGGCTGCTCGTAGGCCAGCTCGATCTGGGTGCCGCCGGTAAAATCCAGACCGAAATTCAGGCCTTTCACTACCAAGCTGCCCAGCGCGATGAACGTCACGACCAGGGTGAGGGCGAACGCAATATTGCGCACGCCCATAAAGTTGATTACACGATTCATCTCAGCCCCTTAAATCCACAACTTCTTCAGGTCACGCCCGCCGAAGCTCAAGTTGACCATGGCACGAGTCACCAGAATGGCAGTGAACATCGACGTGAGAATGCCCAGCGACAGGGTCACCGCAAAGCCTTTGACCGGCCCGGTACCCATGGCGAACAGAATGCCGCCCACCAACAGGGTGGTCAGGTTGCCGTCGATAATCGCCGAATAGGCGCGGTCGAAGCCTTCGTGAATGGCACGCTGGATCGACATGCCATTGGCGATTTCCTCGCGAATACGCGAGAAGATCAGCACGTTGGCATCCACCGCCATACCCATGGTCAGGACGATACCGGCGATCCCCGGCAAGGTCAGGGTGGCACTGAGCAACGACATCAGCGCCAGCAGCAGCACCATGTTGAGAGCCAAGGCAATGGTCGCCAGCACGCCGAAGACGCGATAGATGGCGATGATAAACAGCGACACGAAGAGCATGCCCCACAGCGAAGCATCGACACCCTTGGCAATGTTGTCCGCACCCAGGCTCGGACCTATGGTGCGTTCTTCGGCGAAGTACATGGGCGCAGCCAAACCACCGGCACGTAGCAGCAGCGCCAGCTCGGTCGACTCGCCAGGGCCGTCGAGGCCGGTGATGCGGAACTGACTGCCCAAGGCCGACTGAATGGTCGCCAAGCTGATGATCTTCTTTTCTTCGACGAAGGTTTGCACCGCGACTTCTTTCTCGACGCCATCGACCACCTGACGCATGTAGCGCAGGATCGGCTTCTGCTCGATAAAGATCACCGCCATGCTGCGCCCGACATTGTTGCGGGTCGCGCGGTTCATCAACTCGCCGCCATGGCCATCCAGACGGATATTGACCTGCGGGCTACCGTTTTCGTCGAAGCTGGCCTGAGCATCGGTCACCTGATCGCCGGTGATGATCAGCTCCCGCTCCAACTGCGCCGGCGGACGGCCTTCCTCGCGGAATTCGAACGCTTCAGTGGTAGCCTTGGATGCATCCAGCTCAGCGGCCAGACGGAATTCCAGGTTGGCGGTCTTACCGAGAATGCGCTTGGCTTCGGCAGTGTCCTGCACGCCCGGCAACTCGACCACGATGCGGTTAGCCCCCTGACGCTGCACCAAAGGCTCGGCAACGCCCAGCTCGTTGACCCGGTTACGCACCGTGGTCAGGTTCTGCTTGATCGAGTATTCGCGAATCTCGGCGATTTTCGCCTGGCTCAACGACAGTCGCAGCACCTGCAAGCTATCGCGCTCGACGGTGGTCAGCTCGAAATCGTTGAACTCCTTACTGATCAGATTTTGCGCTTTTTCCAGCGTGGCCTCGTCGACGAAACCCAGCTGAATCGAGCCATTGACTTCCGGCAAGCTGCGATAACGCACGCGCTCCTTGCGCAGCATGCTTTTGACTTCACCCTCGTAGACCTTGCGCCGCGCATCCAGCGCCTTGTCCATGTCCACTTCCATCAGAAAGTGCACGCCACCGGACAAATCCAAGCCCAACTTCATCGGACCGGCGCCGACACTGCGCAGCCAGTCGGGCGTGGTTTGCGCGAGGTTCAGGGCGACCACGAACTCCTCGCCCAGCACCTTGCGCACCACATCCTTGGCCGGCAATTGGTCGGCCTGCTTGGTCAGACGCAGCAAACCGGTGCGACCTTGATTGGTGACGCTGGTCGCCTTGACCTCGATACCGGCGTCCTGCAAGGCACGGCTGGCACGATCCAGATCGGCTTGCTGGACCTGCATGGCTGTGCTGATACCGCTGACCTGGATCGCCGGGTCATCAGGGTACAGATTCGGCGCAGAATAAAGGAAGCCAATCGCCAGCACAGCCAGGATCAGCAGGTACTTCCAGAGGGGGAATTTGTTGAGCATGACGCCGCCCGTTATGACGCGGGGCGCATTAAGCGCCCCGTCGAGTGGTAAAGGTGTTGAACTTAAATCGCTTTAAGCGTGCCCTTGGGCAAGGTCGCGGCAATAGCGACCTTCTGGATCTTCAGTTCGACGGTATCGGACACTTCGATAACCACGAAGTCATCGCTGACCTTGTTAACTTTGCCGGCGATACCGCCAGTGGTGACCACTTCGTCGCCCTTCTGCAGGCCGCCGATCAGGCTCTTGTGCTCTTTCGCGCGCTTGGCCTGGGGACGCCAGATCATCAGATAGAAGATGACCAGAAAACCGACCAGAAATACCCACTCAAAACCGGTGCCGGCTGGGCCTGCGGCCGGGGCGGCTGCATCGGCGTATGCGGCGGGGATCAAAAAGCTCATGTAACACTCCTATTAAAAATCTTTAAACGTTGATTATTCAGTTGAGCGGCGGGACCGGCAGGCCACGCTTGGCGTAGAAGGTATCGACAAAGGCGGCCAATGTACCCTGTTGAATAGCCTCGCGCAAACCAGCCATCAGGCGCTGATAGTGACGTAAGTTGTGGATTGTATTGAGCATGCTGCCGAGCATCTCGCCGCATTTATCCAGATGGTGAAGATAGGCGCGGGAGAAATGCTGACAGGTATAACAGTCGCAGGTCGGATCGAGCGGCGAATCGTCCTGTTTATGGAAGGCATTGCGGATTTTCAGCACGCCGGTATCGACGAACAGATGGCCATTGCGCGCATTGCGGGTCGGCATCACGCAATCGAACATATCCACGCCGCGGCGCACCCCTTCGACCAGATCTTCCGGCTTGCCCACGCCCATCAGGTAACGCGGCTTGTCGGCCGGCAGCTGCGCCGGCAGATAATCGAGCACGCGGATCATCTCTTCCTTCGGCTCGCCGACCGACAGACCGCCAATCGCCAAACCGTCGAAATCCAGTTCGTTCAGGCCTTCCAGCGAGCGCATGCGCAGCTCTTCATGCATGCCGCCCTGGACGATGCCGAACAGTGCCGCGCTGCTGTCGCCATGGGCTTCCTTGGAACGCTTGGCCCAGCGCAGCGACAACTCCATGGAACGCTTGGCCACGTCGAACTCAGCAGGATAAGGCGTGCATTCGTCGAAGATCATCACGATGTCCGAGCCCAGGTCGCGCTGCACCTGCATCGACTCTTCCGGCCCCATGAATACCTTGGCGCCATCCACCGGCGAGGCGAAGTACACGCCCTCCTCCTTGATCTTGCGCATCGCACCCAGGCTGAACACCTGAAAACCGCCGGAATCAGTGAGGATCGGCCCCTGCCACTGCATGAAGTCATGCAAGTCGCCGTGGCGCTTGATCACCTCGGTGCCCGGCCGCAGCCACAGATGGAAGGTATTGCCGAGAATCATCTGCGCGCCAATCGCTTCGATGTCGCGCGGCAGCATGCCCTTGACCGTGCCGTAGGTGCCCACCGGCATAAAGGCCGGAGTTTCCACCACGCCACGGGGGAAGGTCAGGCGACCACGGCGCGCCTTGCCATCGGTTGCCAATAATTCGAACGACATCCGGCAAGTGTGGCTCATACAACATCCTCTGGCCCGCGCGGTGCGGGATTGCGGGTAATAAACATGGCATCGCCATAACTGAAGAAGCGGTAACCCT
>CAMPJN010000169.1 GCA_946886875.1 uncultured Pseudomonas sp. | reverse complement strand
CATTGCCGCCCCCCAGCAATTGCTGCAACAAGGGGTTGCCCTTCAACAGCTCGGCAACCAATGCCATGGCCATCTGCTCGGCGAACTCCTCGAAGGATCTGCCGCCCAGCGCATCGCCGGTATTCGTGCGCGAATTGCTTTTATGGTCCGAAGGCGAATCCGTTTGCGGTGAAAAAGCATCGGGCCGGACATTGATATGCAACCTGAGCTCCATCGACGAGTCCTCTACAGTGGCGGTTAGTCAAACCACGCTCCCCTCAACCGCATCGAGAAGAAGCCGGCGATTCCTGTTAACGGGCATGCCCATCTCCCTCATCTGGCGCTTCGCGCCACCTTTTCCTGGTGGGAGAAGGGCATAAGGAAGGCGTCGCTACGCGACTTTCACGGTGTTCCTTATCGTCTCCGCCTGGGCGATGAAACCCATCGCCAGGTCGCAGAAGCGTTCCTCATCGAGCTCGGCGATATCGCGCTGGGTGCACAGACATAGCGCGTCGCGATTCAAGGCGAACCAACAGCCACGCATCGAGCTCATATCGAAATTGCTCGCCAGCAGCCGCTGGTAACTGTCGACTTCGCGCGCCACCTGGCCGAGCCGGCAATAGAACATGACGGAACTCCCCGGCTGGGGGATCTCGATCACAGCGAGTTGTTGGTCGCGGTCGTTATACAGCGCGCATACGCCGCGCTGCAGCGTGAGCGGCGTGCCGAGACGCTCGCCCAGGCGGGCCAGGAAACCATCAACGATCCGTTGCATATCCATCGCTCGAACTCTCTTGCGGACTCGAAAATAAAGACGGAAATCGGTACCCGGTCGACGGCCTGGCAGCAGGCTGCGATGGGATTCAACGAGTGAGTGGAAGGCAGCGCGACAAAGTTCCAAAACCCGGTATCCGGAGAAGGCTGCGGCGGGATCGGAGAAAGGCGTGCGGCTCCTGACGCAAACCAGGAGCCGGCGGCAGAACGGGACAATGATAAAGGGGCGGGCCACGCCCCTTCAGCGGACACTCAGTGCGGTAAACCGGCCAGATCCAGCAGCCGGTTGACGATGCATTGCAGCGTGGCGATGTCGCGGCACTCCTCCCGTACGGCGTGCCAGAGGATGAAGGTCTCCCCGCTATCCAGGCAGAGGTAGCAACCCTCATAGCTCAGCGCCTCCTGGAAACGCTTGGCCAGGGCGCGGTCGTACAGGCCGGGGGGCTGGAACTGGCGTCTGATATTCAACGCCACTCCCGAACCGACGCTTTCCTGGTTGAACGTGAAGTCGATGCCCGGCGCCCAGCTCCAGCGGCTGGCCTGGCCGGCAAGAATAGAGGCGAGAAAGTTGCCGCGCTCCGAGCCGGCTTCGATCTGCTCAATCATGCACCGGCACTACCGTGTAGTCGTCGACGTTGCTGCGCAGCTCCGGCGTCCACCAGACAACCAACCGTTGCGCATCCGACGATGGCCGCTCGCACCCCTTGGCGCCGCAGGGCCCGGTCGAACATGCGCTCACCAGCAGGCAAGCGCCGAGCATCAAAACGATGTTTCTCATTACCGTACCCCCTCCCATTTCAAGCCCTCCCCTCTCAAGGAACCAGCAACGACGCCCTGGCCGGTGCGCGTTCCGCGTGTTTGCGCAAAGCGATGAATATCTCGCTGGCTTTGCCAGGTTCCAGCCGACTGCGCGGCCACAGGGTGACGGCCAGCGTGCTGCTCCCACCGCAGGCGGCCTCGTCGAACTGCAACGCCTTGTCGCCGACGTTGCGCACCACGCCGACCCCGACATCGAATTGCGTATCGCTGAACCACTGCCGGCGTGTCGCATCGAACTCGACGCCGACCTGGCTACGGCACAAGCTCTCCAGGACCACGCCAGACGAGCTGGGCTGCAAGTCGGCCGGCAGCCGGCCACGCACCAGATCGAGCAGGACGTTCTCCAGCTTGGTGCGCAAGTTGCCATGGGTATGCCGGCGATTGACCCGCACCAGTGCCTCGTCGAGCCGCTGCCGGTCGTCCGTCGCGACATAGCGCGCCGGGTCGGTCTGATCGCCGATCAGCTTCGGCGTGAGGATGAACAACCGTTCCCGACGCGCGGTCGCCCGCTGAGTGGAGGTGAACAGTTGGCCGATCCAGGGAATATCGCCGAGCAGCGGGATACGCCGCTCGCGATCGCCGCTTTCATCGACGTGGAAGCCGCCGATGACCAGCGAACGCTGTTCGTCGATGACCGCCTGGGTGCCGACGGTGCCGCGCTTGACCCCGGATGCCGCACCTTGCCGATCCTGTTCCACCTGGCCGTCCTCGATGTCGACGATCAGCTGAATGCTGTTGTGGCCGCCCTGGTCGATTGCCCTGGGAACCACCCTGAGGCTGGTGCCGGCGGTAACCGGCTGGATATCGGCCACCCGCTCACCGACCGCGGTGAGGTAGGCCGTGCGGCTGAAGTCGATCACCGCCGGCTGGTTCTCCAGCGTCAGCACCGAGGGATTGGAGACGATCGAAGCGACGCCTTCGTCCTGCAGCGCTTGCAATTCGGCGAAGAACCGCTTGAAATCACCGATGAACAGGGTCGAGCTGCCACCGCCAGGCAGCGAGGTACCGCCGAAGACATTGCCGATCCGCGCCTGCCAGCTGGAGCCAAGGCGGGAGATTTGCTCGCGGTCGATGTCGATGATCAACGCATCGATCTCCACCAGGTTCTGCGGCACGTCGAGACGGTCGATCACCTGCTGGTACATATCCTTGCGCTTGATATCGTCCCAAACCAGGATGGCATTGTTGCGCACATCGGCGACCACGCGGCCCTTGCTCGAACGGCCAGAGCCAACCCTCAGCGCACCCAATGGCGGCGTCTCCTTCAGGGCCAAGCCCATGGCAGATTCGCCGGCCTGTTCGGCCATGCTTATCGCCGACTGCAACCCTTCGTTTATTCCCGTGAACGCGGACGACGCCGAGGTGCCGCCGCTGCTCCCCTCGGTCCCCAGCAACCCGGACAGTAGCCGCGCCACCCCGGGAATCTCCAGGCTCTGGTCGCGGTATTGGATCTGCCGGTCGGCCACCGCGGCATAGCGCAACGGAAAGACCATGACCTGCTGACGTTCCTCTTCCTTGACCCGCTCGCGACTGAAGCGGCGGATCTGCTGGACGTAACGCGATGGCCCGGTGACCAGCACCACGCCTTCGTCCGGTAACTCGCCCCAACCGAAGCGGTTGTCGAGCAAGCCGATATCGGTCAGCGCCTGTTTGAGGTCGGGCGCGGCTTCGGGGGATATCTCGAGGCGTTCGGAAACCAGCTCCTCCATCGGGCTGATATGCAGCGTGCCGTTATAGACGAACCACTGGAAGCGGTGCTCCAGGGCCAGACGGTCGAGAAAAGCCTCGGCGCTGTCGGCACGGATCTTGGCGTTCACTTCGCCGCTGACGTCGCCAAGCCGGAGCTTGATCCCGTGACTCTGGGCGAAATCCTCGAGCACCGTCTCCAGGGGCGCGCTTTCCGCCTCGTAGGCATAGGCGCCCTTGCGCCAGTCCGGCGGCACCGCGGCGACAGCCGACAGCGATAGCCCGAACAGCAAGGGCAATGCAACAAACAGGTTACGCATAAGCACCCCCTTGGCGGAAAGGCCGCACAGGCAATGGTTGGGCGAAGGCCATTCTTTTCGGCGCCTCGCGCTTGAGCAGTTCGTTCCAGCTATCGCGCTGGTTGACCAGGGAATCCAGATTCGCCTCCAGGAGCGCCTCCAGGCTCGCGTAGCCGTCCCCGCCGGCCCGCAGCAGCAGCCAGAAACGGCCGTCCGCCGGGTTCATCGACAAGGCGGCGGAGCGTTCGCCGAACAGGCCCAGGCTGGGTGCGGACAGGCGCAGGGCCTTCTCCAGCAGCCCCGGCTGGCCCCGCCAGCCGACACTCAGCGCGGCCTTGCACAGCACAACACCCGCAGCCCGCTGCACAACCACCTCGCCGCCGTCGATGACCAGGGACAGTTCCGGCTCGGCGCTGTCGAGCCAGCCCTGCAGCAGCGTGCCCGCCTCAGTGGATTTCATTGAGAATCGCCTTGGACAGGCTGTGTTGCATCGTACCGATGCGGCTCGAGGCCCAGTTGGCCCGGCTGTGCTGCATCATCGCCTCGGTGAAGGCGCTGATATCCTCCAGCGAAGCGCCTTCCGCCGCCCTGACGGCGGCCTGATCGAGCTGGTTCTGCGAGCGCTGGAAAACGGCATCGAGACGGCGTTGGACTCTATCGAAAGACATGCTGATAACCTCCATACGGGTGGGTATGCAGTGAGTGGTCGAAACGGCGAAAGCGTTCCAGGCGAGGCATCAAAAATCGCGCGGGAGCAATTCGGCCACGGCCGTTCCCCAGCTCAGGACAAAATCGCCGTGCGCCGCCGCCAGGCGCAGGCTGCCGGTCTCCAGGGTTTCGTCTTCGCGAATCCGCCAGGTACAGGAGCGACGCGCTTCGAGCCAAGCTTCGACCGCCGGGCGAAGCTGCGGATGACAGCACAACTCCCCTCCCTCGCCGTCCGCCTGGGCGATACGCAACTGGCGTAGCAGGGCATGGACTCGCGCCTCTTCCGGCACCTCGTCCAACAGGCAGGTCAGCGCCTGACCGACCAACCGGGAGGCGATCTCCTGCGTCCGCTCGCCGACCTGCCGCTGCTGCTCGCGCCAGCCTTCGAGAAAGGCTTCCGCCTGCTGCCAGAATTCCGCCGACGCGGCCTCGCGGGCTTCCCGGGCCAATTCGTCAGCCTGCCGTTGGGCCTGCTCGAGAAGCGCTGCGGCCTGCCGTTCGGCGGCGGCGATAATGCTTTGCGCCGCCTGGCATTGCTCGATCGTCTCGCGCCGCAACAGGCGTTCGGCGTCTCCGGGCAGCGAGCCGCCGAGCTTTAAACTCCGCCGTGTCAGCATGCCTGCTCTCCCGTTTGCCAAAGCTGCTGGTTCTTCCAGATGACCGCCTCCCAAAGCGCGGCGAGCTTGGCCGCGGGCAACCTCTCCGACGCAGCCGACTCCACCTGCTCGACCATGGGCTTGGGGAACAGCAAGCGGGCACGCTGCCAACAGGTCTCATCCAGCCGACAGCGCAACAAGCGCAGCCCATCGACGGCGGGGTCGCCCTTGGCCCATTCGGCCGGCAGCCATTGCCCCGGCAGCAGCGCCTTCGCCACGCGCCGGCACCACAGGCGCTCGGCGTCGGACAAATCGACGGCGCGGCCTTTTCCACAGATTTCCGCGATCAACGACAGCGCCCGCGAACGTGTTTCGGCGCTCCACTCGCTCAAGCGCAGCACCACCGGGTCGGGCTTGGCGGGCAGCCCCGGCGACAAGCCGAGCCGCCGGGCGAAGGCCAGGTGATGCAGCTGGCTCGCCGTCTCGACCAGCGCTCTTTCCGGAGGCGAGAAATATTCCTCGACCCGCCAGCTCTGGTCCGCGCCCAACCAGCCGCTCGCCCACCATTGCACCCACTGCAGGCACTCCGCATGAGGAATCATGCTTCTACCCTCAAGCCGGTTTAGCGGACGATTTGGCCGAACTTATCCGAGCCAGAAGGGCATTGCGCCAGGCCGGCTTGACCGCCAACAGGACTAGCAGAACCAGCACGCCCCCCAACAAACTGACGATCAGCACCAGTTGCAGCAGCTCGATACGCTCTTGCGCCACCATATAGGGGCCGATACGCACCAGCCTGGGTACTTCGCGGTAGGTCTCGGCGGGGACGAAGACGATCGCCAGCTTCTGCTCCTCCTTGCCGGACAATCCGGGGATGCTGCTGGCCACCAGTTTGCGGATACGCGACTGCACGCTGTCCGGGTCGAGGTCGGTTCGGTACTTGACGAACACGGCGGCCGAGGCGGGCTGCACCGGTTCTCCGGGGGCGATGCGCTCGGGCAGCACGACATGCACACGGGCGACCACCACGCCGTCGATCTGCGACAGCGTCGCTTCCAACTCCTGGGAAAGCGCATAGATGTAGCGCGCCCGCTCCTCCAGGGGCGTCGAGATGACGCCATCCTTCTGGAAAATCTCCCCCAGACTGTTTCTCGAACGCTTCGGTAAGCCCGCCGCCGCCAGAATATGCACGGCGCGCTTGATGTCAGCCGTGTCGACCAGCACCGACACACTGTCCTTGCCGAGGCGTTTTTCTGCGGCGACATGTTTGTCGGCCAGCTCGGCGATCACCTCATTGGCATCCTGCTCGGTCAACTGGCTATGCAGCTCGATACGCTCGCCACAGGCGGACAACATCGTGAAGAACAAAAGGCCAATCAGCTTTAGGAAATTCGAACGTATGGGCAGACGCATAGACATAGGAAGGACCGCTACTGAAGGTTCGTGAGCTTTTCCAAACCCTGGGCCGCCTTGCCGACCAGCTTGGCGGACAACAGGCTTTCCAGATAGAACTCGGACAAGGATTTGCTTGCCTTGCGGATGTTCATGGGGTCCGCGGAAGCAGATGCCTTTTTCAGCCCACGGCCGACCTTGTCGGAGTTGTCTTGTAAGTTTTGGAACAGCTCGCCCAAGGGGCGCACCGCACCACCGGACGCCATCGGCGCCTGCCTCGCACCTTCCTGCATGGCGGCGCTGAACCAGGAAACGTCCGACTCGGCCGGATCGGATAGTTTTTCCGTCAAGGTCTCAATGCCGAGCCCTCGCCCGGACGTGACGCCGCTTGTGCTTTCGATCTTCATCGGTCACCTCGTTATTAGTAAAAAACATCGTGAACACGCTTATGCCGTTCATTCAGAACTGGATATCGCGCGTCCCTTCGATGACCTTGGTCTGGAACTTGATCTGCTGGTCCTGAATGATCGAACCCGCCGCATTCTTCTCGCTCGCACGCAGCATCAACCGGAAGGCTTCGGCAGAGGTCTGCATACTCTTCTTCGTATGGCTGAGTTGTAATTCGGCTTCTTTGTTGATCACATCCAACACATCGAAAGCCGGCCTGCTAATGCTCATGTAAACCTCCGAAAAAATGTGAATGACGACGGCCGATTATTGAGTGGAAAAGCCTTCCACCAAGTTCCCACACTGGGCGCGAGCGATAGATACCAACAAAATGGATTCATGCAGTACTGGAAAAAATAAATCCGGAAAGCCCCCGCCCAACGAGCACGCTGAAAGCAAAGGGAAGCACAGAGCCGGGTAATAGAAATAGAAATGGGAAAAGGATCTCCTTGATTCGCCCAGTAACCGGCAAACAAGGAGAAAACAGCCAGCGATAGCGATCCATCGCATCGCCATGGAAGGAATTGCAGCCCCACTCATCGAGCGGGGCCGCATCGCCAATCAGTACTGCACGCCTTTAGCGCCGTTGATCTGCGCGTTCTGCGCGGTCTTGGCGTTCTCCGTTGCGACGGAAGCCATCGCGTTCTTGTTCTGAGCGTCCTGCGACTCACGAGTGAAGTTACCCATATCCATGAGGTTTTGCCCCTGGTTCAGAGCAGTCTGGTTGCCCTCGTTGACGAAAAGGTTGTTCAGACCGCTAGCAATAGAGTTACCTGCCATGATTCTTCTCCGCTGTATTAGAAGTTTAAACATCATGTTTGATGTTCGAATAATGAGTGGCGGCTAGCGAAAAGTGGTTCCATTGCCATCCTGGATATTCAACATTTTCATCCGGTGATACAGCGTTCTTTTAGGAATACCCAGTTCGTCGATCATCGAATCGATGCATTTATCGTGACGCTTCAGGCAATCCTGGATCAGAATTCTCTCGACCAGCCGCAATTGATCCTTGAGCAGCATGCGGTCCTTCCTGATCTCACCCAATGGCGGCAGACCGAGTACGAAGCGCTCCGCCGCCGCCCGCAGTTCGCGGACATTGCCCGGCCAGGAGTAACTCAGCAGTTCGCCCATGTAG
>CAMPJN010000168.1 GCA_946886875.1 uncultured Pseudomonas sp. | reverse complement strand
CACAGGATATATATGTACGTATACGACGAGTACGATCAACGGATCGTTGAGGAACGCGTCACGCAGTTCCGCGATCAGACCCGCCGCTATCTGGCCGGCGAACTCTCAGGCGAGGAGTTCCGTCCTCTGCGCCTGCAGAACGGCCTGTACATTCAGCGATATGCGCCCATGCTGCGCATCGCCGTGCCCTATGGCCTGCTGTCTTCCACACAGGTACGCATGCTGGCCAAGATCGCTCGCGACTACGACAAGGGCTACGCACATATCAGCACCCGCCAGAACGTGCAGTTCAACTGGCCCGATCTGGAAGATGTGCCGGATATTCTTGCCGAACTGGCGACCGTGCAAATGCACGCGATCCAAACCAGCGGCAACTGCATTCGCAACACCACCACCGACCAGTTCGCCGGCGTGGCCAAGGACGAGATCATCGACCCGCGCCCCTGGTGCGAAATCATTCGTCAGTGGTCGACCTTCCATCCCGAGTTCACCCACCTGCCGCGTAAGTTCAAGATCGCCGTCAACGGCGCCGTGAGCGACCGCGCCGCGATCGAAGTGCACGACATCGGCCTGGAAGCGGTGAAGAACGAAGCCGGTGAGCTGGGCTTCCGCGTTTCCGTCGGTGGCGGCCTGGGCCGTACCCCGGTGGTCGGCAGCTTTATCAACGAATTCCTGCCCTGGCAGCACCTGATCAGTTACCTCGACGCCATCCTGCGTGTGTACAACCGCTATGGCCGCCGCGATAACAAGTACAAGGCGCGCATCAAGATTCTGGTCAAGGCCCTGACTCCCGAGGTGTTCGCCGAGCGCGTCAACGCCGAGTGGGCGCATATGAAAGACGGCCCGACCACCCTGACCGAAACCGAAGTGCAGCGCGTCGCCGCACACTTCGTAGACCCGGCCTACCGGCAACTGCCAGACCAGGGCGTCGAGCTGGCGCAGCTGGACGCCGAGCATCCGGGTTTCGCCCGCTGGCGTCAGCGCAACACCTTCGCTCACAAGCGTCCCGGCTACGTGGCCGTGACCCTGTCGTTGAAGCCGACCGGCGTCGCCCCTGGCGATGTTACCGACAAGCAACTGGATGCCATTGCCGACCTGGCCGAGCGTTACAGCTTCGGCGAAGTGCGCAACAGCCATAACCAGAACATCATCCTCGCTGATGTCGAGCAGACTCAGCTGTTCACCCTCTGGGGCGAACTGCGCGAACAGGGTTTCGCCACGCCGAACGTCGGCCTGCTGACCGATATCATCTGCTGCCCGGGTGGCGACTTCTGCTCCCTGGCCAACGCCAAATCGATTCCTGTCGCCGAAGCCATTCAGCGTCGCTTCGACGACCTCGATTACCTGTTCGATATAGGCGATATCGAGCTGAATATCTCCGGCTGCATGAACGCCTGCGGCCATCACCACGTCGGCCATATCGGTATTCTCGGCGTGGACAAGAAGGGCCAGGAGTTCTATCAGGTGTCCATCGGCGGCAACTCCGGTCGCGATGCCAGCCTGTCGCAGATTCTCGGCCCGTCCTTCGCCCAGGACGAGATGCCGGACGTGATCGACAAGATCATCAAGGTCTATGTGGAGCAACGCAGCGATGAAGAAAGCTTCCTCGACACCTTCCGCCGCATTGGGGTCGCCCCCTTCAAGGAGCGCGTTTATGCAGCGAATCATTAAGAACGGCCAGCTGATCGACGAAACCTGGCACCTGCTGCCCAAGGACGTGACCCTCGACGGCCTGAGCAACTGCGACGACCTGATAGTGCCGCTGGCGCTGTGGGTAGAGCACGCCCACGCGCTCAAGGCCCGCGATGGCGGCCTGGGCGTATGGCTGGACGCTGGCGAAGAGATCGAGGAAATCGCCGAGCACCTGAGCAATTTCCAGGTGATCGCCTTGAACTTCCCGGCCTTTACCGACGGCCGTCATTGCTCCACCGCCTACCTGCTGCGTAGTCGTTATGGCTACAAGGGCGAAATACGGGCGATCGGCGACGTGCTGCGCGATCAGCTGTTCGCCCTCAAGCGCTGCGGCTTCGATGCCTTCGCCCTGCGCGAAGACAAGGACCCGCTGGATGCGCTTAAAGCATTCGAGGATTTCTCGGAGGTTTACCAGGCCTCGAGCGACCAGCCGCAACCGCTGTTCCGCCGCCGCGCCTGATTTAGCCTTCGCGATAAAAAAGCCCTGATTTTTTCAGGGCTTTTTCATTTTTGCCCTGAGTAGACCAGCCCCGGATTGCGCTTGGGCTTATTCGGGTTCGGGCTGCGATGGTGGGTGAAAAAACGTCAGGCACGCGCCCCGATCCACCCACAGCGCTTTCGTAGCCCAGGTTGCAACCCGGAGAGAGGCGGTGTGTGCGCTATCGCTCCCGGATTGCACTGACGCTTATTCGGGCCACACGTTGACGCCAACCCGTAGCCCGGATGCAATCCGGGGACAATCTCTGCGCTCGCTAGCGCTCCCCGGATTTCATCCGGGTTACGCGCGGACGCTGTCCCAGGCCGCATTCGCCAGAAGTTCGCGGCAGTCGGCCAGTTCGCTGCGGGTACGGCCGGCCAGCCAATTACGGGCGAAATCGTGGGTCGGGCCGATGATCAGCGAAGCGAAGCAATCGACCGGCATGTCCTTGAACAGCCCCTGCTCGCGGTAACCGGCGAGGGCCTGATAAATGCGCGCGAAATGTTCCTGATTGGCTTCGCGCAACTGCCCGCCTAACTCGCTCGCCTCGACCCGGCCGCGGCTGTGCAGGATAAAGCGCGCCCACTCCGGGTTGGCCACCACCCAGTCGATATAGCTGGTGACCAACAGTTTGATGCAGGCTTCCGCACTCTCGGCCTTGGCAAAGCCCTGCTCGAGCAGCGCCGCATATTCGCCGGTGCCCTGCAGATAGAGCGCCGCGATGATCCGTTCCTTGTTGCCGAAGTGGTGATACAGGCTACCAATGCTGGCAGCGGAACGATCGCGGATCATTTCGATGGTGGTGGCATCCACTCCTACCTCGCTGAAACAGGCCAGCGCGGCCTGGAGAATTTCATCTTTGCGGGTGCGGCGGCCCATGGCGGTCCTTAAGGTTCGAAATAGAAAATTATTTTAGTTGGCCATGCTGCCTCGATATGCCCGCATGTTCAATGCCCATAGATTTTCAGAGAGCCGCTTCTGGTTGGATCGTTGCAGTCCTCCTGCGCAAAACAAAACGGCCCGGACAATGCCGGGCCGCTTATCGTCACTGCAGCGATTTCAGTCCACGCGCACCAATATCCGCCCCAGCGACTTGCCGGCGAGTATCTGGCTAATGGCTTCAGGTAGTTGCTCAAGGCCGATCTCAGTGGTCAATCGATCCAGCTCAGGAATCTTCCACTGCACCGATAATTTGTCCCACATCGAGGCTTTGACCACCAAGGGCAACTCGACCGAATCGACGCCGAGCAGATTGACCCCGCGCAAAATGAACGGCAGCACGCTGGCATTGAAAGCAACCCCGGCGGTCAACCCGCAGCAGGCGGCGCTGCCACCATAGCGTAGGGCCTTGACCA
Organism: uncultured Pseudomonas sp.; assembly: GCA_946886875.1. Next base: position 4,397 of record CAMPJN010000168.1, on the reverse strand, counting down.
CATTGAACAGTATCTCGCCGCCGACGGTATCCACCGCGCCGGCCCATTGTTCTTTGAGTAAGGGTCGCTCGGCACCTTCCTGCAGCGAGCTACGCGGAACGATCTGGCTCGCGCCCAAGCGCTGCAACCACTCGCCCTGCTCGGCCTTGCCAGTCGAGGCCGCTACGCTGTAGCCGAGCTGGGCCAGCAAGGCCACGGCGATGGAGCCCACGCCACCGGTAGCGCCGGTGACCAGGATAGGTCCGGCATCGCTGGCCACCCCGGCCTGTTCCAGCTTGTCGATACACAGCGCCGCGGTCAGCCCCGCGGTGCCCAAGACCATGGACTCACGTAGCGACAAGCCTTTCGGCCGCTTGATCGCCCAGCTCGCGGGCACGCGAATATATTGCGCGAAGCCACCGGAGGTGTTCATACCCAGGTCGTAACCGGTGACTATGACCTCGTCGCCAGCGCTGAATTCGCTCACGCTGGAGCTTTCCACCACACCGGCGGCATCGATTCCCGGACTATGGGGGAAATGCTTGGTCACGCCGCGATTGCCGCTGGCGGACAAAGCATCTTTGTAGTTGAGCGACGAGTATCTGACCCGAATCAGCAGCTCGCCCGCCGGTAGCTCGGCAAGATCGCGCTGGACGATAACTTGCTCGAACTGGCCTGAGGCGCCTTCGCGAGCTTGCAATGCGGTAAACATGCTCATATCAATCCCCTTCTGGGTAATGCGATTACCAGAAACGCTGTTGGTTGAGCCGACTCAGCCAGGTCAGGGCGAAACGATCCATCGCCACGCTGGCGGCCAGGCCGATACGCTCCTGCAAGCTTTTCTTCTCGGCGTAATGCAGGTGAAAGAGCTCGGCCGTTTTGGCCCGTTCGGCGAGGTATTCATCGCTGGTTTTAAGCTCGTCGACCAACTGTTTTTCCAATGCGGTCATGCCCAGCCAGACTTCACCGGTGGCGATTTCATCGATTGCCAGCTGCGGGCGATAGCGCGCTACGAAATTCTTGAACAGCTCATGGGTGATTTCCAAATCTTCCTGAAATTTCTGCCGGCCCTTTTCGGTGTTCTCGCCGAAAATGGTCAGAGTGCGCTTGTACTCGCCAGCGGTCAGCACTTCGAAATCGATGTCATGTTTTTTCAGCAGACGGTGCAAGTTGGGCAACTGCGCGACCACACCGATAGAGCCGAGAATGGCGAAAGGTGCGGAAATGATCTTCTCGCCGATGCACGCCATCATGTAGCCGCCGCTTGCCGCGACCTTGTCGATGCACACGGTCAGCGGCACGCCGGCTTGGCGAATGCGCGCCAACTGCGACGAGGCCAAGCCATAACTGTGGACCATGCCGCCGCCACTTTCCAGGCGCAACACCACTTCGTCCTGAGGCGTGGCCAGGCTCAGCACCGCGGTGATTTCATGGCGCAGGTTGTCGGTGGCCGAAGCCTTGATGTCGCCGTCGAAGTCCAACACGTAGACCCGCGGCTTATGCACTGCAGCCTTCTTCTCCAGCTTGGCGGCCTTGGCCGCTTCCTTGAGTACCGTATTGAGCTGGTCCTTGCTCAATACCGAATGCTGCAAACGGTCGTGCAACTGCTTATAGAAGTCATTGAGCTTGGACACCTGCAACTGCCCCGAACTACGCCGGCCGCGGCCACGCAGAACCGCCAGGGCAACCAGCACGACCAGAATGGCAACCACCAGTGTTACGGTCTTAGCCAAAAAGCTCGCGTACTCAGCAAAAAACTCCACGCCTATTCCCTCGTTCGATTAGCCGTACGCCGCCGTGGGCCACGCACCTGTCGGGCAAGCATACCGACGCCACCGGGTAACGACCAGCGCAGAGCCAGGACGACAATCACAGGCAGATTCAAACAAGCGTATGTTTTTTCGTTGACAGGTCTCAGCGATCCTCTATACCCTCGCCAAACTTCACCGACCGGGACTCTGCGGACGTGGGCAGCATTTATCTGATTAGACATGGCCAGGCCTCCTTCGGCGCCGACGATTACGATGTGCTTTCGCCCATCGGCATTCGCCAGGCCGAAATTGTTGGTGCGCACCTGGCGCAGCTCGGCGTACGCATCGACCGCAGCCTCAGTGGCGACCTGCGCCGCCAGCAACACACCGCCCGCTCGGCCTTGAGCCAATTTAGCGATACGCCGGTGCCCGAGCTGGAAATCGATCCGGCGTTCAATGAGTTCGATGCCGATGCGGTCATCCGCAGCCTGCTTCCCGAGTTGCTGCCCGACGAGCCGCAAGCCTTGCACATCCTGCGCAATGCCCCGCAGAACCGTGCGGAGTTTCAACGCTTGTTCGCCCTGCTTATCGGCCGCTGGATATCCGGCGACTACGATAAGCCGGACTTGCAGAGCTGGCCGGCCTACGTTGCACAAGTGCAAGCCGGCCTTTCCCGCCTACTCGAGCAAGCCGAGAGCAAACAGAATATTGCCGTGTTCACCTCTGGTGGCACCATCACCGCCCTGCTCCACCTGATCACCGGCGTGCCGCCAGCCAAAGCCTTCGAGCTGAACTGGCAAATCGTCAACACCTCGCTAAGCTGCCTGAAGTTCCGCGGCAGCGAAGTGAGCCTGGCTTCCTTCAACAGCCATGTGCATCTACAGCTGTTGAAGGCGCCGGAACTCATCACTTACCGCTGAGTACCGGCCTATTGCGCCTATCGGGGCGCGCGAAAATCCTGAAGATAAAGGAAGAAACCATGAGCGTTGCAGACATCATCAGTTCCATGCAGTCCAAGTTCAACGCCGGTGCCGCTGCGGGCCTGGACCTGGTATTCCAGTTCAATATCGAAGACGGCGACAACCACTACGTAGTGGTCAAGAACGGCACCTGTGAAGTACAGCAAGGCGATAACCCGGACGCCAACGTGACTCTGATCATGGATAGCGACACCCTGAAAGGCATCACCACCGGCGAAACCGATGGCATGCAAGCGTTCATGGGCGGAAAGCTGCGCGCCGAAGGCGATATGATGCTGGCAATGAAACTGGGCGAGCTGTTCCCGGTATAAGCGCTACGCTTGACCTTCAAGGTCACCGAAAACCGGAGTCTTGCACTCCGGTTTTTTTTCGCCAAAAAGTCGGACATTTATAAGAATCATGCAGCTTGATTGTGCTGCAACACGCCCGCCTATAAGGCTCTGTATCGCTTGTGACGATGCGGATGCAGTATTAGATTAGCCAATAATATTGGGCCCCCATCATAAGCAGAAGGGATTAAGCATGGCGCTTACTGACCAGTCCACCCGCATCCGCGAAGGCGAAGAACTCGACGCCGCAATCATCGACCAGTACCTCAAAGCGCATATTCCCGGCCTGACTGGCGAGCCGCGTATCAGCCAGTTCCCTGGCGGTGCGTCGAATCTCACCTATCTGATCGAGTACCCGGAAAAGGAATTCGTCCTGCGCCGCCCGCCCTTTGGCCATAAAGCCAAATCGGCACATGACATGGGCCGCGAATACCGCATCCTCAACCAGCTCAACGCTGGCTTTCCGTATTGCCCGAAAGCCTATGTGCATTGCACCGACGAGTCAGTGATCGGCGCCGAGTTCTATGTCATGGAGCGGGTCAACGGCATCATCCTGCGCTCGGACATGCCGGCCGAGCTGAACTTCAGCGCCGAGCAGACCCGTGAACTGTGCAAGAGCTTTATCGATAAATTCGTCGAACTGCACCGCGTCGACTACCAGGCCTGCGGCCTCGGTGATCTGGGCAAACCGGAAGGCTATGTGCAACGGCAGATCGGCGGCTGGAGCGATCGCTACGACAAAGCCCTGACGCCCGATGCGCCGACCTGGGAGCCGGTCAAAGCCTGGCTCAGGGACAAGATGCCGGCCGATCACCACACCCCGAGCATCGTTCACAACGACTACCGCTTCGATAACGTGATCCTCGATCCGAACAACCCGATGCAGATCATCGGCATCTTGGATTGGGAATTGACCACTATCGGCGACCCGCTGATGGACCTGGGCAACACTCTCGCCTACTGGATCGAGGCCGCCGACCCGGCGCCAGTGCAACTGATGCGCCGCCAGCCCAGCAACGCCCCTGGCATGCTCACGCGCCGCGAGTTCGTCGACTATTACGCCGAGCGCTCGGGCATCCAGATCGATAATTTCGACTTCTATTACACCTACGGCCTGTTCCGCCTGGCCGGCATCGTGCAGCAGATCTACTACCGCTTCTTCCATGGCCAGACCCAGGACAAACGCTTCGCCCAGTTCGTTCAGATGAACAAGCTGCTGGAGCAGATGAGCCTGCAGGTCATCAATAAATCCACGCTCTAATCCGGCTCAATCAAGGTAGCGCTCAAATGTCCAAGACCAAATTGTTCGACCTCGACGGCAAGATTGCTTTCGTTTCCGGCGCCAGCCGCGGTATCGG
>CAMPJN010000167.1 GCA_946886875.1 uncultured Pseudomonas sp. | reverse complement strand
CTGGCAGGCTGTTGAAAAACTACCTGCGTTGCCGATGCGTCGTTAAAAACAGGCTCGGAATGCTCATTTACAACCCGTAAACTCCGCTTCCTCGCCTGTTTTTGCCTAGCCTCGGCTGCCTCGCCTACGTTTTTCAACGGCCTGCTAGCCAGGCTCAGGGCATCCAGCTGCGCGGCCAGTTGTTCGGCGGCATGGATCAACTGCCAGTCGCTGCAGCCCCAACGGTTGCCGCTGATGCTCAGCACCGGGCGCGTGGCCATCAGTTGCTGCAGACGCTGATGGCGCGAATAGGCGGACTTGGCGTAGCCATTGTCGATCAGCATATCGGCGCTGACGAATAGGTCCGGCGGACTGTCGACCAGATCTTCCAGGGCATAGCGGCTCCAGCCGGAACGGCCGAGACTGGCCAGGTGATTGCGCAAGCCCACCGCCTGGAACACCGTATCGACATAGGTATTGGCCCCGGCGCTACCGCCGTTGGCGCGCAGGTAGAGGGCGCTGAGCGGCCGCGGGCGCTGCTGCAAACGTGCCAGGCGCGCCTGCACATCGGCGACCAGTGCGCTGCCCGCTGCCTCGCGGCCGATCTGCTCGGCGACCCAGTGGGTGCTGTCGAATATCTGCTGCCAGGTGGTCGGGTAAGGCACCACCAGCGTCTTGATGCCGTGGCGGCTCAGCAGCTCGGCCTGGTTGTGCGCCTGCCAGCGCCGCGAGGCGAGGACGATATCCGGGTGCAGGGCGATGATCTCTTCCGCCGTGGCATCGTTCGCCGGGAATTCCCGGGCCCGCTCGGCCATCGAGGAGACCCGCGGGTCCTGGCTCTTGCGCGACACCGAGAGCAGCTGCGCGGGCGCGGCCAGGCTCAACGCCAGCATATCGGCGCAGAGGTTGGTCGAGACCACCGTCGGCAACGCCGCGGCCCCGGCCAGCGGGGCACACAGCATCAGCAGCAGGACGCAAGCGCGGCGCATCAGAAGTCGATACCCGCCTGGGCTTTGACGCCGGCGTTGTAGGCGTGCTTGACGTCGCGGATTTCGCTGACCGTATCGGCCAGTTCGATCAGCTCGGGCTTGGCCGAGCGGCCAGTGACTATCACGCTCTGGCCGGCGGGCCGAGCGCGGATCGCCTCGATCACCATGGCCGCGTCCAGGTAGTTGTACTTGAGCATGTAGGTCAGCTCGTCGAGCAGCACCAGGTTCAGACTGGGGTCGGCGAGCATACGCGCGGCATGCACCCAGGCCTCGTCCGCGGCGGCCTTGTCGGCGTCCCAGTTCTGCGTGTCCCAGGTGAAGCCGGTGGCCATCGCGTGGTAGGCGACTTGCACGGCGTTCTGCCGCAGATAGGTGACCTCGCCGGAGGCCTGGGTGCCCTTGATAAATTGCACCACACCGACCTGATGGCCGTAACCGAGGGCACGGTACAGGGTCCCGAACGCCGAGGTGGTCTTGCCTTTGCCGTTGCCGGTGATCAGCACGACTATGCCGCGCTCTTCCTGGGCTCTTTCGATACCGGCATCGACCACGGCTTTCTTGCGCTGCATGCGCTCGGCATGGCGCTGTTTTTTCTCATCATCGATCATGAGTCACACTCCAGCCCGGACCGAATACGGCCATGGCAAATTCCTCGCGCAAGCGCGACGGTTGAGTGCAACCACGGGGGGCAGGCGCGAGGCGACGGGCCTCGAACCCTGATGACCACTACTGAGGGAAGACCGCCCGAAACCCGGGCATGCAACAGCACCGGCAACCACCCACACCCCGGGGTACGCACCTTGTTTCGATCAGGCCGGTCTTCTGGCTCACCTTCATCCGAAGTCCGCGCCTTCCCGGGCGGTTGGCCCAGTGGCATGTGACGGCTTCGTCAGGTTTACAGCAGCGGGGGCTGCGCCGGAATGCTCGAGGATTTACCTCAGAGGTCACCGGACTTCCCGTTTCAGCCCGTAGCGCGATTGCGCACGGGGCACCTGTTCGTTGGCCGGCAGGGTAGCGCAGTCGGCAACGTCGGGCAATTCGCCGCGGTTGACGGGCCCGGCGCAGCATGGTCAGCTAGCGGCCTGTTTCAGGTGTCTCGCACCAGCGTGTGCGAGGTGAAACGGGAAGCCGGTGGGTTCGATCCGCAAGGTCGAACGAGTCCGGCGCTGCCCCCGCAACGGTAAGCGTACTTGGGTCGTTATCGCCACTGAGCCCTCGGCTTGGGAAGGCCGACCTGCTGACAGCGTGTTGAAAAGCCACCTGGATTTTTCAACGGCTGTTAACTGTCGACCGACAGTAGTCGCAAGCCCGGAGACCGGCCTGGAACCTGTTTGGCAACCCGCGGTGGGCGGGGCGCGCCGAAATCGGGTGTGTTCCGCTGTGCGCGTTCGACCCGCTTTTGTGCTGCTTCCCTTCCTCGCATGGCCGTTTTTCGACTCCCAGGAAGGTTCATCTATGTCCACCAGCACGCTGTCCGCCAGCCCCGCCCTCGCCCTGCCCCTGTCCCAACGCCTGACTCTCGCCATCGGCAGCTGTCTGCTCGGCGCCGCGCTGATCTTTTGCGCCGGTTTCGCGCCGATGGACGTGCTGCATAACGCTGCCCACGACGCCCGCCACAGCGCCGCCTTCCCCTGCCACTGAGGCTTTTCGACATGCTCAAACGAATCGCCCAGACGGCGGGTTTTTCCGCGCTGCTGGCCGCCCTGTTGCTGACCCTGCTGCAGAGCCTGTGGGTCACTCCGTTGATCCTCGAAGCGGAAACCTACGAAAGCGTCGAGCCGGTGGCCGAACATGGCCATGCCGCCACAACTGCGGTTCATGAACACGCCGAAGACAGTTGGGCACCGCAAGATGGTGTCCAGCGCACGTTGTTTACCGGACTAAGCAATCTGGTGGTGGCGGTTGGCTTCGCCCTGATGCTCGCCGGCCTCTACAGCCTGCGCGCGCCGGGCCGTACCTGGCAGGGGCTGCTCTGGGGGCTGGCAGGTTTTGCCACCTTCAACCTGGCACCGGCCATCGGCCTGCCGCCGGAACTGCCGGGCACCGCCGCGGCTGACCTGACGTTGCGCCAGTACTGGTGGGTCGGCGCTGCCGCTACCACCGCTGCCGGTCTGGCCTTGCTGGCCTTCGGCGGCCAGTGGTGGCTGCGACTCCTCGGTGTGCTCCTGCTGCCCCTGCCGCATCTGCTCGGCGCACCGCAGCCTGAGATACATGAAAGCCTGGCCCCCGCGACCCTGAGCGAGCATTTCATCTACGTCTCTCTGCTGGCCAACGCACTGTTCTGGGCCGCCCTCGGCCTGATCAGCGCCTGGCTGTTCAACCGCGGACAGCGGGTGAACTGAGTCGCTTTTGTAGCCCGGATGCAATCCGGGGAAATGTATCGCGGCACAAATCGCCCCCCGGATTACATCCGGGCTACGAAGTTCGCGTTTGTAGGGTGGACATGCCAAAGGCTTGTCCACCATTGTTCAGCCCACGACAGCCAAACGACGCAGACCATATAGGCTTGCATCGACCTTGCCGCGGTTGTCGACAATGACGATCTCGGCGCCCAGCTCACGCAAACGCGTGTTGATATCGCTTGCGTACAGCTGTTTGAGCCAGCACCGGTAATCCACGCCCTGCCCCGCATTCAGATAGAGGTGCAGTTCGGGCAGGCTGAACGTCCAACTGCCAGGTTCGCAGCTAAAGCCCCGGGCACGCAGCTGTTCGAGCAGCTGCGCGTCGTCACGCAGCACCGCTTCGCAACAATCGAGGAATCTCTGCCGCGGGTCGTTCATCGAGGATTACTTGAGCTTCTCGGCGATCCAGATGGTGTGCCGGGTGCCCTTGTTACCGTGGGCGTAGACCTGCACTTCCTCGACCTTGAAGCCGGCCTTGCGCACCTTGTCGGCGAACTGCCTATCGGCGCTGGCCGACCATACCGCCAGCACGCCCTTGGCGCGCAGGGCCTGGTGGCAACGCTGCAAACCTTGCGCCGAATACAGCCAGCCATTGCGCTTCTGGGTCAGGCCCTCGGGGCCGTTGTCGACATCAAGCATGATCGCGTCGTAGCGCTGGTCGGCGTTTTTCAGGCAGTTGGCCACATCGTCCTGGATCACTCGGGTACGCGGGTCGAGCAATGGATTGCCGGCCTTGGCGCCCAGCGGGCCACGGTTCCATTCGACCACCCCGGGCACCAGTTCGGCGACTTCAACCTCGGCGGTCTTGCCCAGATTCTGCAGCGCCGCGGCCAGGGTGAAGCCCATGCCCAGACCGCCGATCAATACCCGCGAATCCGGCCGCCCGGCGACCTTCTTGCAAGGAATCGCCGCCAGGGCATCCTCGGAACCGTGCATGCGTGTGTTCATCAACTGGCCGCCATCGCCGCCGGCGATCTTGATCACGAAATCCTCGCCGTATTCGAACAGGCACAGGGCGCCCGAGCCGTCGGGGATCGGGGCGGTATCCAGCAATACGAAGCGCTTCATGATGGTCTCGTGAGGAAGGAATGCGATAAGGGGGCGAACGATACAGCAGGCGGCGCTCAACCCCCAGTCAGCATATGCCCGACGATACCGAGCATGAAACCCAGCAACGCACCGAGCGACGGCGCCCAATGCTTGTTCAGCTTGGCCTGTGGGGCGATATCCTGGAACACCGAGTAGAGAATGCCGCCAGCGGCGAACAGCATCACCGCCGCAACCACTTGCGGCGAACTGCCCAACCATAAATAACTGGATACGCCGGCAGCCGGCCCAAGCAATGCGGCGGCGGCAAACAGAGAAAGCAGACGCTTGCGGCTGTAGCCGCTCGATTGATTCATCTCGCAATAAGCATTGAATCCCTCCGGCAGATTCTGCAGCGCCATCAGGATGGCCAACAACATCGCGCCCTTGCCGCCATGGGCAAACGCGGCGCCAAGGGCCAGGGACTCCGGAACGAAGTCGGTCAACATCGCGGCCATCTGGCTGGCGGCGGTTTTGCTCCGGGCCAGGAAGATATCCAGGCCCATAAAGGCCATGCCGCCAGCGCAGAACCACAGGGCAGCTGCTGTCGGCTCGAAACGCACAATCGCTTGCGGTACCAGCACCAACGCCACAGCGGCCAATAGCGCCCCGCCACCGAAGGCGACCACCCCGTGGCGCAGTTCATTCTCCAACCAACGCGGGCGGATACGTTCGATACTGGCAAAACCCGCGCCGAGCGGCATGGCCATGCCTGCCAACAGGGTGTACGCCACCACCATCCATAGAGAATCCACGGTCACCTCGTCTGCTAGTCAGGGCGATCAATATCCCCCATTGCGCCTCTAAAGCGCAGGTCCGGTCGATGCAAAGCGGGACAATGCCGATTATGCTCTGGCCGTTGAAAACCCAGGCTAGTCAAGGCGAGCATTGCCCACGCAGAAAGTTTTGCCCGCCAACCAGATTTCCATTGTCGACCGCCAAGGACGCACGCCATGCCCCTCGCCCAACTGATCACCGCTGCCCAGCTGCAACAGCATCTGCACCAACCCGACCTGCTGATTCTCGACTGCCGCTTCGCCCTCGACGACCCTGCCTACGGTCAGCGCAGCTATGCCGAAGGCCATATTCCCGGCGCCCAGTTCGCCGATCTGGAGCGCGACCTGTCCGGCCCTATCCATAAGGGCGTGACCGGCCGCCATCCGCTACCCGACGCCAGCCAGTTGCTGCAGCGCCTGCGCGATTGGGGGCTGAACGACGACAGCGAAGTGGTGCTGTACGATGACGGCCCCGGCGCTTTTGCCGCCCGCGCCTGGTGGCTGCTGGCCTGGTTGGGCAAGCGCGAGGGCGTTTACCTGCTCGATGGCGGCTTGAAGGCCTGGCGCGAAGCCGGCGGCGAACTGAGCCAAAAACCAGCAGCAGCCGCTGCTGGCGACTTCAGCGGTAGACCGGACGCCAGCCTGGTGATCGATGCCGAACAGTTGCAGCAACGCCTGCACGATCCGCAGCTGACCCTGCTCGACGCCCGCGCCCTGCCGCGTTTTCGCGGCGAGGTCGAGCCGCTCGATCCAGTCGCCGGGCATATCCCCGGCGCCCGCTGCGCGGTATTCACCGACAACCTGGGCAGCGACGCTCGCTTTCTGCCCGCCGAACAACTGCGCCAACGCTTTGCCGAGCAGTTGCAGCAGCGCCCGGCCAGCCAGTTGGTGGCCTATTGCGGCTCCGGGGTGACCGCCTGCCACACCCTGTTCGCCCTGTGCCTGGCCGGCTATCCGTTGGCGCCGCTGTATGCCGGTTCCTGGAGCGAATGGATCACCGACCCGGCACGCCCGATAGCCAGCGGCGATTAAGCGGGGCTAATTGCGAAGCGGAATATAGGTAATAACCGAAAGTTGAAAATGATTTAAAAATAGTTAAAAAACAGGCTATTACAGCCTATATATCGCACTACACTTCAACACAAGCGGCTAACCCCCGCTTCCGGTGGGGCTTTATGCAAACGAGTCAGATGCTGCCAACACCCGGCCCCATTGGCCACCTTTCGCGAGGGTCATATGGGTATTGCAGCTTGCGACTTGGCACAGCACGTTATCCGCCCCACCCTGATTTACCTGGGGCGCCATTCCCCCTCTGCCGAAGCGTTGCTACTGGGCGCTGCCGCCAGCCAATCCGGCCTGGGATCGGCCCTCGACGATAGTCATGGTTACGGTCTTTACCGCATCGCTGCACTGCGCCATCAACAACTCTGGGATCTGCACCTGGCGCTCGACCCCGAGCTGGCCAGCCAGGTGCGCGGCCTGGCCAGCCAACACGCCTTTCTCGCCGCACCGCACCTGGAGCTGACCGTCAACCTGCGCTACGCCACGGCGATCGCCTGGCTGATGGTCGAAGCGCAGAACAGCCCGCTGCCGGCCGCCGACGACCTGCTTGGTTTGGCCCGAGTATGGCAGCAGGTATTCCAACCAAGAGGCCGGCTGCGCGACTTTATCGAGGCGTGGAAGCGCTGCGTGGGCAGCGTCAGCCAAGTTGCCTGACAGACATAGGTAGAGCGCGATCACAAAGCTGCGTTATGGCTTGGAATTCTGCGTGGGCTTGCCTTGTCCAACACCGGCATTCCCCTCCTAACTCAAGTTCGGGTACCTGAACGAGGGAGTACAAGGAAGCGGCCGTCGATACGCTTATCGCCCACTGCCATGCATAAGCCACCTACGTGACCTGTGGCAGTCAAATGCCTGAGCGATATGCGTTACACTCGCGCCGCGACGCTAAAAAACAATAAAAAGCCGCGTGAGACACTCATGATTGCACTCTGTACTGCCCTGCCAGCGCAGCTTTGCCTGTTGTTGGTGGACGATCACCGAATCTTCCTCGACGGCCTCAGTCTGGCCCTGGCACCGCTATGCCCGGATCTGCTGATCCGTACCGCAGAAACCGCGGCCGAAGCCGAAGACTGGCTCGACCGACAGGAGTTCGACCTGGTTCTGCTCGACTTGCGCCTGCCCGATGTGCCTGGTCTGGAGCTGCTGCAACGCTGGCAGCAACAAGGCCGGATGACGCCAGTGGCGATTCTCAGCGCCAGCGATTCCAACCTCGATGCACAAGCGGCCATCGCTGCCGGTGCCTTGGGCTTTATCCCCAAAAGCGCCAACAGCAACGAACTGCGCCAAGCCGTTACCCGGGTTCTGCTCGGTGAAACCCTGCCGCCGCCAGTTCCCAGCGAGCGTCCCCAGCTCACCCCGCGGCAACAGGAAATCCTCCTGTTGTTGGCCAACGGTTTGCCGAACAAGGCGATCAGCCGCCAGCTGGGGGTTTCCGAAGACACGGTGAAAACCCACCTGAAAGCGCTGTTTCAAGAACTCGACGCCCATACCCGCACCGCCTGCGTTAGTGCGGCGCGGCAACGGGGCTGGCTCTAGGAGCCTGTCGGACTTAACGCTGTTCTACTGCGGAAAAGCCGGACTTGGCCATTTTTGCTGCTTTCCCTCGTTAAATAGCCAGCTATTCGCCTCGGAAAA
>CAMPJN010000166.1 GCA_946886875.1 uncultured Pseudomonas sp. | reverse complement strand
GTGCGCTTCTCCCCCGGTGACGAGATCACCCATTTCGAAGGCTGGAAGCTGACCGTGCAGGAAGTCGACGATGTCGATGGCCTGCTGATTTATCACGGCCTCAACGCGCAGCACGAAAGCGTCACCCTGCCGGAAACCCAGCTGTCCAACTTTATCCAGTTCCGCCTGGCCAGCGACCGCCTGTTCGCCGGGCAGATCGACCCGCTGCCGTGGTTCGCTCTGCGCTACCGCACCCTGGAATTCACCAGCAAGCAGCTGCAATCCTCACTCTGGGGCCTGGGCGGTGTGCGTGCGCAGCCGATCGCGCACCAGCTGCATATCGCCCGCGAAGTTGCCGACCGTATCGCCCCGCGGGTGTTGCTGGCCGACGAAGTGGGCCTGGGCAAGACCATCGAAGCCGGCCTGGTGGTGCACCGCCAGCTGCTCTCCGGGCGCGCCAGCCGGGTGCTGATCCTGGTACCGGAAAATCTTCAGCACCAATGGCTGGTGGAAATGCGTCGGCGCTTCAACCTGGATGTCGCGCTGTTCGATGCCGAGCGCTTTATCGAAAGCGACGCCAGCAACCCGTTCGAAGACTGCCAGTTGGCGCTGGTAGCGCTGGAATGGCTGTGCGAGGACGAAAAGGCCCAGGACGCGCTGTTCGCCGCCGGCTGGGACCTGTTGGTAGTCGACGAAGCCCACCACCTGGTCTGGCACCCGGAAAGCGCCAGCCGCGAATACGCCCTGGTCGAGCAGCTTGCTCAAGTGATTGCCGGCGTACTGCTGCTCACCGCCACCCCGGAACAGCTCGGCCAGGACAGCCACTTCGCCCGCCTGCGCCTGCTCGACCCCAATCGTTTCCATGATTTGGAGGCGTTCCGCGCCGAAAGCGCCAACTACAAGCCGGTCGCCGAAGCGGTGCAGGAACTGCTCGACCAGGGCCGTTTGTCGCCCGCCGCGCACAAGACCATCCATGACTTTCTCGGCGCTGAAGGCGAGGCGTTGCTCGGCGCCGTCAACGACGGCGACAGCGAAGCCGCGGCGCGCCTGGTACGCGAGCTGCTCGACCGCCATGGCACCGGCCGTTTGCTGTTCCGCAACACCCGCGCCGCGGTGCAGGGCTTCCCCGAGCGCGAGCTGCACGCCTACCCGCTGCCGAGCCCGGACCTGTACATGGAGCTGCCAATTGGCGAGCACCCGGATCTGTACCCGGAAGTCAGCTACCAGGCCCAGGCCGAAGTCGACGAAGACCAGCGTTGGTGGCGTTTCGATCCGCGCGTGGAATGGCTGATCGACACCCTGAAGATGCTCAAGCGGGTCAAGGTGCTGGTGATCTGCGCCCACGCCGAAACCGCAATGGACCTGGAAGACGCCCTGCGCGTGCGCAAGGGCATCGCCGCCACTGTGTTCCACGAGGGCATGAATATCCTTGAGCGCGACCGCGCCGCCGCTTACTTCGCCGATGAAGAGTTCGGCGCCCAGGTGCTGATCTGCTCGGAAATCGGCAGCGAGGGGCGCAACTTCCAGTTCGCCCACCATCTGGTGCTGTTCGACCTGCCGGCCCACCCGGATTTGCTCGAACAACGCATCGGCCGCCTCGACCGTATCGGTCAGAAGCACCGCATCCAACTGCACGTGCCCTACCTGGAAAACAGCCCGCAAGAACGCCTGTACCAGTGGTACCACCAGGCGCTGAACGCCTTCCTCGCCACCTGCCCGACCGGCAACGCCCTGCAACACCAATTCGGCTCGCGCCTGCTGCCGCTGCTGGAAGGCGGCGACGATGGCGAATGGCAGAGCCTGGTGGATGAAGCCCGCGCCGAACGCGAGCGCCTTGAAGGCGACCTGCATGCCGGCCGCGACCGTTTACTGGAACTCAACTCGGGTGGCGCCGGCGAAGGCGAAGCCCTGGTCGAGGCAATTCTCGAGCAGGACGATCAGTTCGCCCTGCCTATTTATATGGAGCAGTTGTTCGACGCCTTCGGCATCGACAGCGAAGACCACTCGGACAACGCCCTGATCCTGCGCCCCAGCGAGAAAATGCTGGATGCCAGCTTCCCCCTCGGCGACGACGAAGGCGTGACCATCACCTACGATCGCGAGCTGGCCCTGGCCCGCGAGGACATGCAATTCCTCACCTGGGAACACCCCATGGTGCAGGGCGGCATGGACTTGGTGCGCTCCGGCTCGATGGGCAACACCGGCGTGGCGCTGATCAAGAACAAGGCGCTCAAGCCCGGCACCGTGCTGCTCGAACTGCTTTACGTCAGCGAAGTGGTGGCGCCGCGCGCCCTGCAGCTGGGGCGCTATCTACCGCCGGTCGCCCTGCGTTGCCTGCTTGATGCCAATGGCAACGACCTGGCGCACAAGGTGGCGTTCGAGACGCTCAACGACCAGCTGGAAAGCGTACCGCGCGCCAGCGCCAACAAGTTCGTCCAGGCCCAGCGCGACAGCCTCAATCCGCTGATCAATGCCGGCGAAGAAAAAATCAACCCGCGCCACCTGACCCGGGTCGAAGAAGCCAAGCGCCGCCTGGCCGCCGAAACCGACGAAGAGCTGGCCCGCCTGACCGCCCTGCAAGCGGTCAACCCGAGCGTACGCGACAGCGAACTGGACGCCCTGCGCCAGCAGCGCGAACAAGGCCTGGCCATGCTCGACAAAGCGGCGCTGCGCCTGGAAGCGATACGGGTGCTGGTGGCGGGTTAAACCCAGCCCTCGTAGGGCGGACATGCCGGAGGCTTGTCCGCCATAAGGCAATCGTCGTGGACGCATGCATGGAGCCGCACCCGTAGCCCGGATGCAATCCGGGGCATCGGTAGCGGCTACAATACCGTTCCCGGATTGCATCCGGATCTACCCAGCGCGCCGACCTTTTAATCATTCCCACGTCGAACCGTCCGCGTGGGAACGCCTCCCGTGACGCTCCGCGTCACCAACCGATCCGAACCTGAAAAACCGCCCCCGGATTTCGCCCGGGCTACAGGCTAGCCCCTTCATTCGGCCCGAGCCGTTGCCTATTCCACATTGATATAAATCATTCGATAACGTTCTTAAACCCGCCCTTGAAGCCGCCCCAGACCATCGACATATTCCTGGCAACGGCGCTTTAAGGCCCGTTCTTGAGCGCCGCAAACAACTTCCAAACTATCTCTGCACAGGAGGTTTGCGATGTACGAGTCCTTATTCAGCTTCCCCGGCGGCCTTCTCGCCGAGTTCGAACGCTTGCAGCGCGAGTTGCAGCAGGAGTTCAGCAATCTCGGTCGCCCCGGCAGCATCCGTGCCCTGAACAGCGGCGCCTTTCCGGCGCTGAATGTCGGCAGTACGCCCAACAGCATCGAGATCTATGCATTCGCCCCTGGGGTCGACCCGGCGAAGCTGGATATCCAGATCGACCAGGGCCTGCTGTCGATCAGCGGCGAGCGCGCCGGCGCCGAGCCGCAAGACAACGGCACCCTCTCGGTGTATGCCAATGAGCGCTTTAGCGGGCGCTTCAAGCGCACCGTCAACCTGGCCAAGGACGCCGACCCGGACAAAGTCAACGCGCAGTACCGCAACGGCGTGCTGCATATCAGCGTGGCGCGTCAGGAATCGGCGCAACCCAAGCGCATTACCATTCAGTAAGGTTTTTCTCAGGAGGAAATTGCCATGACTGAACAACAAGTCGCCAAGCGCCAAGAACGCCCGGAAGAGATCCAGGCGCTACTGCCGCAGGTGGATGTATACGAGAACAAGGACGGCATCCTGCTGGTCGCCGACCTGCCCGGCGTGTCCAAGGACAAGCTCGAATTGCGGGTCGACAACGACACCTTGCTGATCGAGGCCGACATCGTCCAGGACGCCCCGGAAAACATGGAAGCGGCCTATGCCGAAGTGCGCCTGTCGCGCTATCGGCGGGCGTTCAGCCTGAGCAGCGAGCTGGACAGCAGCAGGATCGACGCACAGTTGCGCGACGGCGTGCTCAACCTGCGCATCCCCAAACATCCGTATGCGCAACCGCGACGGATCGAAGTCAATGTCGCCTGAAACGCTTGAGCGGCCGTGCCGAACCAATAGGCGCGGCCGCTCGGCATGGAGGTCACTATGGAAAAACTCAATGAACTGAAACAAGGCCTGGAAGATACCTGGCATTCGCTCAGCGACGGCTGGCGCCAGCTGCGCGAGCGCACCAGCGGCACCCTGACTCGCTTTACCCCGGCCAAAAACAAGACGCCGGCACAACAGGCGCCGGAATCCGCCGACTTTCCCTCGGTGAGCTGGGCGCTATTGGCCGGCGATGTGTTCGAGGACGACGACAAGTTCATCGTGCGCCTCGAAGTACCCGGCCTGGATAAACAGCATATCGACATCGAAGTGCGCGACGACATGCTGGTCGTACGCGGCGAAAAACGCTACGAGCAGGAATCCAGCAGCGGTCAATATCGGGTGCGCCAATGCGCGTTCGGCAGCTTCCACCGCAGCATCCCATTACCGCGGCCGGTGCTCGCCGATAAATCCTCGGCCAGCTACCGCAATGGCGTCTTGCGCATCGAGCTGCCCAAAACCGAGCACAGCAGTGGCCGGCGCATCGAAGTACGCGGCGAATAAGGCTGATGACGCCTGTAAACCCGCTTGCAATCCGGGACATCGGTAGTCGCGACCGCTCCCGGATTGCAGGACCACAGCATCGTAGGTTGGCGTTAGCGGCGACTATCGCGGTTCAAATAACGACATCGCCATCGGGCGCCGCGTAACCCAACAGGGGGGAGCCGCCCGTCCCGACCGACGTAAATCGCCGCCTACAGCATCGTAGGTGGCGTTGGCGGCGACTATCGCGGCTCAAATAACGACATCGCCATCAGACGCCGCGTAACCCAACGGGGGGCGCCGCCCGTCCTAACCGACGGGAGCCGCGGCCTCACGCCTGCTTACGCGGCCAGATCAGGGTGAAGCAGGCGCCGCCGAGGCTGGCGCTGCTGCCGATCTGCGCGCGGCCGGCGTGCCAGTAGATGATCCGTCTTACGATCGACAGGCCCAGGCCGTGGCCGCCGGAGGCGCGAGTGCGGCTGTCGTCCAGGCGCAGGAAGGGGGTGAAGATGTGCTCCCAGGACTCTTCCGGCACGCCCGGGCCGTCGTCTTCGACATCAATACGGCAACGCTGCTGGCCGATCCGGTAGCTGATCCGCACCCGACCTTCGGCATGACGCATGGCGTTGCTCACCAGGTTCTGCACCGCGCGGTGCAAGTAACGCGGTTCGGCCTCGACACAGGCACCGCTGCCGTCCCGGGCGTCGAGCGAAGGCCCGCGCTCGACCCGCACCTCGGCGCGTAGCGGCGCCAGTTCGCCGATCACCTGATCGATCAAGCCGGCCAGGTCGACCTGCTGGAAACTCAATGCCGGCGCGCCCTGCTCCAGGCGCGCATAGGTCAGCATCTCGTCGACCAGCTTGTCGAGGTCCTGGATATCGCTGTCCATGCCGTCCATATATTTGCGCCGCGCCGTCTCGCTCTCGGCATCGCCGATCATTTCCAGGCCGAAACGCAAACGCGCCACCGGCGTGCGCAGCTCGTGGGACACGGCGCGGACCATCTCGCGCTGGATATTCAGCGAGCGCTGCAAATGCTCGGCCATGGCATTGAAGGCCGCGGCCAAACGCCCCACCGAGTCGCTACCACGGCTCGGCACCCGTGCATCCAGACGGCCGCTGGCGATCAGCGAGGCCGCAGCCTCAAGACCGCGCAAGCGCTGTTCGAGCGGGCGCACCAGCAGGTAAACCATCAAGCCGATCAGGCTCAGGCCGAGGGCGCCGATCAGCACCAGCAATTGCGGTGGATAAGGGTTCATCTGATACAGCGGGCCGATTTCCAGCACCCAGGGGGTGCCGACGATGCCGGCGAATACATGGATGCTGTCGCCGCCCTTGCCCAGGGCCATTACCGTATCGCCTTCGTCGACGCGGCGGCGTTGGTCGTCGTCCAGGGCGGCCTGTTCGAGACTGACCAGGCGCAGGTCGAAGCCGAATTCCTTGGCCTTCTTGAGTTCGGCCAGGCGCTGCGGCTGATCGGCCTGCGGGTAGCGGATCAACTCATCGATCAGCAAATAAACCGTGGCGCGCGCCAGCTGTTCGCTGATCTGCTGCACTTCGCCGGTCAGCAATAACTGGCGCTGCTTGCCGATCAGGCTATAGATGGTCGCCGCATGCGGGCCGGTTTGCTTCACCAACACCTGACCGCGCTGCACGCGGTTGCGCGCCACGCTGTCGAGGTCGGCATCGGCCAGCGCCTGAATGCTCAGGGGAATGCCCAGCAAGCGCGACCACAGCACCAGCGAACGGCGCCGCTCCAGCTCGCTCATCGGTTTCAGGTTGTCGGCCATCAGGCGGAAAGTGCCACGCGCCAAATCCTCGCGGTATTGCTCCGAGCGCACCTCGTTGGCCAGGTGCAAAGTGGCGACGCCGAGCAACGCCACCAGCACCAGCACGCTGAGCATGCCACCGTATATCCGCAAAAAAATGGAATTCATGAGAGGGCTTCAGCCGCCTCGGCCACGAATAGATAGCCCTTGCTGCGCACGGTCTTGATCAGACGCGGATGTACCGGGTCGTCGCCGATTTTCGGGCGGATGCGTGAGATGCGCACGTCGATCGACCTGTCCTGGCCGTCGTATTCGATGCCGCGCAGGGCATTGAAGATTTCCTCGCGGGAGAGGATTCGCCCGGCGTTGGCGGTCAGCAGCCAGAGCAGGTCGAACTCGGCGCTAGTCAGCTCGATCGCCTGCTCGCCCAGCCAAGCCTCGCGCATGGCGCTGTCGATGATCAAACGGCCGAACTGCAAACGGCGGCGCTCGCTGGCTGGCTCGCCCGTGTTGCTCTCGTAACGCCGCAGCAAGGCGCGGATACGCGCCAGCAGCACCCGTGGGCGCACCGGTTTGCACACGTAATCGTCGGCGCCCATTTCCAGACCGAGCACCTGATCCATATCGTCGGTGCGCGCGGTGAGCATCAGCACCGGCCCGTCGTACTGACCGCGAATCTTGCGGCAGATCGACAGGCCGTCCTCGCCCGGGAGCATCAGATCGAGGATCACCAGGTCCGGCTGCTCCTGCAGAATGCGCGCAGCCGCCCGCGCGCCATCGGCTTCGATGCTGACCACCAAACCGTTGCCCTGCAGGTAGTCGCGGGTCAACTCGGCCAGACGCTGGTCGTCCTCGACGATCAGGATGCGCCAGGAATCTTGTTCCACTACTGCCTCCATAAGACAAATCACCCAAGGCGAAAGCGCTGGGCATTGTAGCAATGCCCCGGCCGCTCGCGGCGGCGGAATGCAGCCGGTAATCGCGCCGCAGCGCACCGGCACAGAGCGGGCCAATAATCAAGAAAAAAACCTACATCTTGTGTTTATGCGATGAGCCCTGAATTCACCGCAGCCCAATGAAAAAATCCTCGCCTAGCACGACGAACGGTATCCGGGGGGAAAGCCCAGCTACTACGGGGGCTGGCGAAAGTTACCCCAAAGTAACCCACAGATTTATCCACAGGATTTTCATTTCTCGCGGCTTGCCATCACCCGATGACCGCACTATCTTGTATCCCCACCGTGCAAAACCCCTACATGTTGGGGTTTTGCCTAAAAAACGACACAAGCACATTTGCACCTAAAAGGTCTAGACCGAGAATAAAAACAGTGCAGGTGAAGGCTTCGGTGGCTGCAGCCGCAGCAACAACACCGACCATCCTCCCGCATAACGCAAAGCGCATGGCGGATATGGATAAGAGTGCAGAGCCCTGCACGCGAACCACAACACAGACACAACATATAGTGTGTCGGGAAAATCCCGACACCGGACTTAAAGCCAGGAAGGCGCTCTAGTCGTACCTTCCCTGCCCAGTTTGCAAGTCCCACGCGCCCGGCTCCGCCGCGCGCGTGGCGTTGTAGAAGGGAATGAACGGCAGGTACGCCGCAGCATCAAAACTGCATAG
>CAMPJN010000165.1 GCA_946886875.1 uncultured Pseudomonas sp. | reverse complement strand
GCGCAAACCCAATAGCCGCTACGCCAGCTTCGCCCAGTGCGAATTTGAGATACGCGAAGTGGAAAACCTGTTCCGCCGTGAGAACATCAACTTCATCAACTCCACTTATTTTTCCGTGGAAGAAATTTCCGCGAAAATCCTGGTGGAAAAAGGTGTTGAGCGCCGCCTTAAGTAACCCGCACAATCCATTGAAGCTAAAAGAAAAGGCTCGAATACTTCGAGCCTTTTCTTATTTCTAGCGCTAGAACGAATCGCCGGGCACCCGCACCCAGCCTTCCATCAATATCCGCGCGCTGCGCGACATGATGGCCTTGGTTACCGTCCACTGGCCGTTGACCAGAGCGGCTTCAGCACCGACCCGCAAGGTGCCTGACGGATGGCCAAAACGCACGGCCTCCCGCGCGCTGCCGCCGGCCGCCTGATTGACCAGGGTGCCCGGAATCGCCGCAGCGGTACCTATGGCCACCGCGCAGGTGCCCATCATGGCGTGATGCAGCTTGCCCATGGACAGCGCACGCACCAGCAGATCGACTTCACCCGCCTGCACCGTCTTGCCGCTGGATGAAACGTAATCCTTGGGCTTGGCGACAAAGGCGATCTTCGGCGTGTGCTGCCGGGTAGCCGCTTCTTCCGCCGCTTTGATCAAGCCCATGCGCAGGGCGCCAGCCACGCGGATCTTCTCGAAACGCGCCAGTTGCTCGGGGTCGCCATTAATCTGCTCGCGCAACTCGGCGCCGCTGTAGCCAATGTCTTCGGCATTGACGAACACAGTCGGAATGCCGGCGCTGATCATGGTTGCCTTGAAAGTGCCGACGCCCGGCACCTCAAGGTCATCGATCAGGTTGCCGGTGGGAAACATCGAGCCGCCCTCCTCGCCGTCGTCGGACGGATCGAGAAACTCCAACACGATCTCGGCGGCCGGGAAGGTCACCCCGTCCAGCTCGAAGTCGCCGGTTTCCTGCACCTGGCCATTGCTGACTGGCACATGGGCGATGATGGTTTTCTGGATATTGGCCTGCCAGATGCGCACCACACAGACGCCGTTATCCGGAATGCGCTCTTGGTCGAGCAGCCCAGCATGCAAGGCAAAGGCTCCTGCCGCAGTCGAAAGGTTGCCGCAGTTGCCGCTCCAGTCAACGAAAGCCTTGTCGATCGACACCTGACCGTAGAGGTAATCGACATCGTGATCCGGCTGATTGCTCTTGGACAGGATCACGCACTTGCTGGTGCTGGAGGTGGCCCCGCCCATGCCATCGATTTGCGCGGCGTAAGGATCGGGGCTGCCGATCACCCGCATAAACAACGCATCACGCGCCGCACCCGGCACCTGGCAGCTTGGCGGCAAATCCTGCAGGCGAAAGAACACGCCTTTGCTGGTGCCGCCGCGCATATAGGTGGCGGGGATTTTCACTTGGGGTACATGGGCCATGGCTTCACTGTCCTGAGTTCTTGTTGGGTATCGCTGCGCTCAATACCAACCTACGAGCACTAATCGGTTTCGTAGGGTGGGTTAGCCGCGCAGAACCACAGCCTCGCAAACAACACATCCCTTACCGAGCGGCGTAACCCACCAGCGGTGCGAGGAGCTTGGTGGGTTACGCGCTGCGCAGCGATAGCGGCGCCTGATCATCCGCTGCCCGGCACCGCCAACCCACCCTACGGAGTCATCAACCTAGCGTCGCTTCCAGGAAATCCTGGGCAAAGCGTTGCAGCACCCCGCCCGCTTCGTAGATCGAGACTTCCTCGTCGCTGTCCAGGCGGCAAGTCATGGGCACTTCGACGCGCTCGCCATTCTTGCGGTTGATCACCAGGGTCAGGGTCGCACGCGGCTTACGCTCACCCAGCACATCGAAGGTTTCAGTGCCGTCGATGCCCAGGGTTTTGCGCGTGGTGCCCTGCTTGAACTCCAGCGGCAGCACGCCCATGCCGATCAGGTTGGTACGGTGAATGCGCTCGAAGCCTTCGGCCGCAATCGCTTCCACCCCCGCCAGACGCACGCCCTTGGCCGCCCAGTCGCGGGAGCTGCCCTGGCCGTAATCGGCGCCAGCGACGATGATCAACGGCTGCTTGCGCTGCATATAGGTTTCGATGGCTTCCCACATGCGCGTCACCTTGCCTTCCGGCTCGATACGGGCCAACGAACCTTGCTTGACCTGGCCATCGACCAAGGCCATTTCGTTGATCAGTTTCGGATTGGCGAAGGTCGCGCGTTGGGTGGTCAGGTGGTCGCCGCGGTGGGTGGCGTAGGAATTGAAGTCCTCCTCAGGCAAACCCATCTTGTGCAGGTACTCGCCGGCCGCGCTGTTGAGCATGATGGCGTTGGACGGCGACAGGTGATCGGTGGTGATGTTATCCGGCAGCACCGCCAACGGACGCATACCCTTGAGCGTGCGTTCGCCAGCCAGCGCGCCCTCCCAGTACGGTGGGCGACGAATATAAGTGCTCTTCTCGCGCCAGTCGTACAGCGGGCTGACCTGAGCCGCGGCCTCGCGAGTGATATCGAACATCGGGATATACACCTGGCGGAACTGCTCGGGCTTGACCGAGGACTTGACCACCGCGTCGATTTCTTCGTCGCTCGGCCAGATATCCTTCAGACGGATTTCCCGGCCATCGACCACGCCCAGCACATCCTTCTCGATATCGAAGCGGATGGTGCCGGCAATCGCATAGGCAACCACCAGCGGCGGCGAAGCCAGGAACGCCTGCTTGGCATAAGGATGGATACGCCCATCGAAGTTACGGTTGCCGCTCAATACGGCGGTGGCGTACAGATCGCGGTCGACGATTTCCTGCTGAATAACCGGGTCCAGGGCACCGGACATACCATTGCAGGTGGTGCAGGCGAAGGCCACCACGCCGAAACCGAGCTGCTCCAGTTCCCGCTCCAGTCCGGCCTCTTGCAGATACAGCTTCACGGTCTTCGAGCCGGGCGCCAGGGACGACTTGACCCAGGGCTTGCGGGTAAGCCCGAGCTTGTTGGCGTTGCGCGCCAGCAAACCGGCGGCAATCACATTGCGCGGGTTGCTGGTATTGGTGCAGCTGGTGATGGCAGCGATGATCACCGCGCCATCGGGCATCTGCCCCGGCACCTCATCCCACTGCCCGGCAATCCCTTTGGCCGCCAGGTCGCTGGTGGCAACGCGGGCGTGGGGGTTGCTCGGCCCAGCCATATTGCGCACGACGCTGGACAGGTCGAAGCTGAGGCTGCGCTCGTACTCGGCGTTCTTCAGGCTGTCGGCCCACAGGCCGGTGTGCTTGGCATAGGTCTCGACCAGCTGTACCTGCTGGTCTTCGCGGCCGGTGAGTTTCAGATAATCGATGGTCTGCTGATCGATAAAGAACATCGCCGCAGTCGCACCGTATTCCGGGGCCATATTGGAGATGGTCGCGCGGTCGCCCAAGGTCAGCGCTGCTGCGCCTTCGCCGTGGAATTCCAGATAAGCGCCAACAACCTTCTGCTGACGGAGGAATTCGGTCAGCGCCAGCACCATATCGGTGGCGGTGATACCCGGTTGCAGTCTGCCGGTCAGCTCGACGCCGATGATGTCCGGCAGGCGCATCCAGGACGCGCGGCCGAGCATGACGTTCTCCGCCTCCAGGCCGCCGACGCCGATGGCGATCACGCCGAGCGAGTCGACATGCGGTGTGTGGCTGTCGGTACCGACGCAGGTATCGGGAAAGGCCACGCCATCACGGGCTTGGATCACCGGCGACATTTTCTCCAGATTTATCTGGTGCATGATGCCGTTGCCCGGCGGGATCACGTCGACATTCTTGAACGCCAACTTGGTCCAGTCGATGAAGTGAAAACGGTCCTCGTTGCGGCGGTCTTCGATGGCGCGATTTTTCTCGAACGCCTGCGGATCAAAACCACCGCATTCCACCGCCAGCGAATGGTCGACAATCAGCTGCACCGGCACCACCGGGTTGACCTGAGCCGGGTCGCCGCCCTGCTCGGCAATGGCGTCACGCAGGCCGGCGAGGTCGACCAACGCGGTCTGGCCAAGAATGTCATGGCACACCACGCGCGCCGGGAACCAGGGGAAGTCCAGATCGCGCTTGCGCTCGATCAGTTGGCTCAGCGAAGCGTCCAGCGTGGCCGGATCGCAGCGACGCACCAGGTTTTCCGCCAGCACCCGTGAGGTATAGGGCAGCTTGTCGTAGGCGCCCGCCTGGATCGCATCGACCGCCGCGCGGGCGTCGAAGTAATCCAGCGCGCTGCCGGGCAGATTCTTGCGGTATTGAGTGTTCATCAGGGACGATCCTTGAGCGGCACAAAGGCCAGATCTTCCGGGCCCACATAGTTGGCGCTGGGGCGGATAATCTTGCCGTCGATGCGCTGTTCGATCACGTGGCTGGACCAGCCCGAGGTGCGGGCGATCACGAACAGCGGGGTGAACATGGCGGTCGGTATGCCCATCATGTGGTAGCTGACGGCGCTGAACCAATCGAGGTTGGGGAACATCTTCTTGATTTCCCACATGGTGCTTTCCAGACGTTCGGCAATATCGAACATCTTCATATTGCTCTGCTCGGCGGAGAGCTGGCGGGCGACGTCCTTGATCACCTTGTTGCGTGGGTCGGCGACGGTATACACCGGGTGGCCGAAGCCGATTACCACTTCCTTCTTTTCGACACGGGCACGGATATCAGCCTCGGCCTCGTCCGGGTTGTCGTAGCGCTTCTGGATCTCGAAGGCCACTTCATTGGCGCCGCCGTGCTTGGGCCCGCGCAGCGCGCCGATGCCGCCGGCGATACAGGAATACATATCCGAGCCGGTGCCGGCGATCACCCGCGAGGCGAAGGTCGAGGCGTTGAATTCGTGTTCGGCGTACAGGTTGAGCGAGGTGTGCATGGCACGCACCCAGGACTCGCGCGGCTTCTCGCCGTGCAGCAGGTGGAGGAAGTGACCGCCGATGGAATCGTCGTCGGTTTCCACGTCGATACGCTTGCCGTTGTGGCTGAAGTGATACCAATACAGCAGCGCGGAGCCCAGCGAGGCCATCAGCTTGTCGGCAATATCGCGGGCGCCGGGGTGGTTGTGGTCGTCCTTCTCCGGCGACACGCAACCCAGCACGGACACAGCGGTGCGCATCACATCCATCGGGTGAGCGGATGGCGGCAGTTGTTCAAGAGATGCCTTCAGCGCTGCGGGCAAACCACGCAAGGCCTTGAGCTTGGCTTTGTAGCCGGCCAATTCGGCGACGTTGGGTAGCTTGCCGTGGACCAGCAGATGGGCGATTTCCTCGAATTCGCAACGGTTGGCGAAGTCGAGCACGTCATAGCCGCGGTAATGCAGATCGTTGCCGGTACGGCCGACAGTGCACAGCGCGGTGTTGCCGGCAGTGGTGCCGCTAAGGGCCACCGATTTTTTCGGCTTGAAGCCTGGGGTGGTTTCTGGGGTCGCACTCATCGCTTATCTCTCCTCATCCGATCCGGTCGGGTAATTCTTATTACGCAGGCGGCTAAAACCTGCGTTCCGGTTATTTCTTGGCGGCAAACAGCGCATCGAGGCTTTGCTCGAAGGCGTGGTAGTTGATGCGCTCGTACAGCTCCATGCGGGTTTGCATGGTGTCGATCACGTTCTTCTGCGTGCCGTCGCGACGGATCGCGGTGTAGACATTCTCCGCCGCCTTGTTCATCGCGCGGAACGCCGACAGCGGGTAGAGCACCAAAGAGACTTCCGCGGCTTTCAGCTCATCGGTGGTGTACAACGGCGTCGCGCCGAACTCGGTGATATTGGCCAGAATCGGCGCTTTGACCGTCTGCGCGAACAGCTTGTACATCTCAAGCTCGGTGATCGCCTCGGGGAAAATCATGTCGGCGCCGGCCTCGATGCAGGCCGCGGCGCGGTCCAAGGCCGATTGCAACCCCTCAACCGCCAAGGCATCGGTACGCGCCATGATCACGAAGCTGTCGTCGGTACGCGCATCCACCGCGGCCTTGATTCGGTCGACCATTTCCTGCTGGGAGACGATTTCCTTGTTCGGCCGATGGCCGCAACGCTTGGCGCCGACCTGGTCTTCTATATGTATAGCCGCCGCGCCGAACTTGATCATCGACTTGACCGTGCGCGCGACGTTGAACGCCGAGCTGCCAAAACCGGTGTCGACATCCACCAGCAACGGCAGATCGCAAACATCGGTAATCCGGCGCACGTCGGTGAGCACATCGTCCAGGCCGGTGATACCGAGGTCAGGCAAACCCAGCGAGCCCGCCGCCACGCCGCCGCCGGACAGGTAGATGGCCTTGAAACCGGCGCGTTTGGCCAGCAGTGCGTGGTTGGCATTGATCGCACCGACCACTTGCAAGGGATGTTCTTCGGCTACGGCATCGCGGAAACGCTGGCCGGGACTGGAAAACTGGCTCATGACTCACCTCGGGATTTGACTGTTTTGGTCTGTGCACCCTGCCCCATGCTCATGGCCTGCTGGCTGCTCATGGCATAGTGACGCTCGATATTGCGTTTCGAAGCCGCGATATGGCGGCGCATCAATAACTCGGCCAGCTCGCCGTCGCGCTCGGCGATGGCGTCGAGAATCCGGTGGTGTTCGGCGAAGGCCTGGCGTGGCCGATTCGGCGTGGCGGAGAACTGCAGGCGATACATACGCACCAGCTGATACAGCTCGCCGCAGAGCATCTGCACCAGGGTGCGGTTGCCGCTGCCCTGAATGATCCGGTAGTGGAAATCGAAGTCGCCTTCCTGCTGGTAATAGCCGACGCCGGCCTGAAAAGCCGCATCGCGCTCATGCAAATCGAGCACCCGACGCAACTCATCGATCTCCGCCGGGGTCATACGCTCGGCAGCCAGGCGGCAGGCCATGCCCTCGAGGGATTCGCGAATTTCGTAGAGTTCGATCAATTCCGCCTGATCGAGCGAGACCACCCGCGCGCCGACATGGGGAACGCGCACCAATAAGCGCTGACCTTCCAAACGGTGAATCGCCTCGCGCAAGGGGCCGCGGCTGATGCCATAGGTGCGGGCCAACTCAGGTTCGGAGATTTTACTGCCGGGGGCGATTTCGCCTTTGACGATGGCGGCTTGAATTCGCCGAAAAACATGCTCCGAGAGGGTTTCGGAATCGACCGCTGCGGCATCTATAACTTCGGAGGCATCCATATTGATTGTCGACACTACGAATTTATTTACCGCAAAAACTACCCTCGAGAGCAAGACATGTCAAACAAACAGACAATATTGTCGACACTTAAAGGCTAGACCATGGTCGTAGAAATCCGCTGCCACAGTTACGGAAGCACTTGCAGAAACCTCGCCAAGCGCCTGTGCCAGCACAAAATCCCCATGGTAGAATGCGCCCCGCTCGAGCCTGGGCGAGCTTTTCTGCCGTGCCTGGCTAGACTTCCACTCAGGCGTTCACGGCAAACCGACTGCAGCGCCGGCCTTTGCGAACCAATTAATACGGTACTCTCCACCAGGACTTATGACACTAAAGCCCTTTGTCTTGTCGCTATGCCTATTTGTCGCGCCCGGGCTAAGTCTCGGGGCGCAGAAGACCGTATATGGCCTCAACGAGTACACCCGCATCCACCAACCTGATCTGCAATTGGCTGCAAAATTGGACACCGGCGCCAAGACCGCATCCCTGAGTGCCCGTGATATCGAGCGCTTCGAGCGTGACGGCGAACCCTGGGTGCGTTTTTATCTGGCCATCGACGATGCCCATGCCAACCCTATCGAACGACCCTTGGCGCGCATCAGCAGGATCAAACGCCGCGCCGGCGATTACGACCCCGAAGCCGAAAAGACCTATACCGCGCGGCCGGTTGTCGAGATGGACGTGTGTATGGGCCAGGCCCTGCGCACTATCGAAGTGAACTTGACCGATCGCAGTGCATTTCTGTATCCACTGTTGATCGGTTCCGAAGCGCTGAAACGCTTCAATGCAATGGTCGATCCGAGTCTCAAATACGCAGCAGGGAAACCTGCC
>CAMPJN010000164.1 GCA_946886875.1 uncultured Pseudomonas sp. | reverse complement strand
GGGTCAGGGTCTGCCAGGGCGTGGCGCCGAGCGCCAGGGAGCCGAAGGTCAGGCTTTTGGGCACGCTGAACACCGCGTCTTCGGCAATCGAGTAGATCGTCGGGATCACCGCGAAGCCCATCGCCAGACCGACCACCAGGGCATTGCGCTGGTCGTAGGCGATGCCCAGATCGTTGCTCAGCCACAAGCGCATGTTGCCGTCGAACAGCCAGTTCTCCAGGTGCCCGCTCATGCTCAGCGAAATGTAAGCGACCAACAGGATCACCGGGATCAGCAGCGCCGATTCCCAGCCATCCGGCACGCTCAGACGGATAGCTTCGGGCAGGCGGCTCCACAGGTAACCGGCCAGCAGGATGCCGATCGGGGTAAAGATCAGCAGGCTGAAAATTCCCGGCAGGTGCCCTTCCACATAAGGAGCGAGGAACAGCCCGGCGAAGAAGCCGAGGATCACCGTCGGCAGCGCTTCCATCAGCTCGATCACCGGCTTGACCTTGCGGCGCAGGGTCGGCGCCATGAAGTAGGCGGTGTAAAGCGCCGCGGCAATCGCCAGCGGAGCGGCCAGGAGCATCGCGTAGAACGCCGCCTTGAGCGTACCGAAGGCCAGTGGCGAAAGGCTCAGCTTGGGTTCGTTGTCGGTGCTGGCGGACGTCGACTGCCAAACGTGGCCAGGCGCGTCATAGTTCTCGTACCAGACTTTGCCCCACAGCGAGCTCCAGGAAATCTCCGGGTGCGGGTTGTCGATCAGCAGGCGCTGCAGCTGCCCATCGCTCTCGACCAGCAGCCGGTTGGCCCGCGGCGACAGGGCGGCCAGCGCCGAGCCTTCGGCGATCGGCTCGATCAACAGGGTGCGGTGCGCTGTGCTGTGAAAAATCCCCAGATTGCCCTTGGCATCCAGGGCCATAAAGCCCTTGCGCCGCTCTTCCGGGAGGATCTGCACGATAGGGCTGTCAGCCAGCTGAAAGCCGCGGATGGCCTTGAGTACCGACTTGCCATCTTCCTCACGGACCATGAACCACTGGGCAATGGCACCGCTGGTGTCGCCGATCATCAGCGAGATCCCGCCGAGCAACGAGGTAGCGTTGCTGACTTCCAGTTTGGCGTCGTTGAGCAGTTTGTAGCGACCGTTCAGCGAGCTGCTGCGCATGTCGAAGACATCGGCGGTGGCGCGGCCGTTGATCACGTAAAGCCAGAGCTGGCGCGGGTCAATGATCAAGGCTTTGATCGGCTCGGCGATCTGCGGCAGCGACAGACGCTCTTCGCTGAGGGTGACTTCGCCGGTCATCAGATTTTCTTCGCGACCCAGGCTCAGCACATGCAACTCGGTGCCGCTGGAGCCGGCCAGCATCAGGGTGCCTCCGTTCAGGCTGACACCGACGTGATCCAGCGCGCGGCCCTGAGCATCGAGCACGATCGGCGCTTCGCCGAACGGGTATTCGATGCTCGGCGTAATGGTCTGTACATCGTTGGGGTAGCTGAGCTTGTAGACATGCTCGAACACCAGCACCTGGCCATTCGACAAACCCAGGGCGACGCGGTTGCTGCCCGGCTGATCGCGCCCGACCGAAACGATCTGTGCATCCGCGGGAATCGGCAGGCTGACGTTGCTGATGGCCTGCATGTTCTTCGCATCGAAGAATTGCACCTGGCCCGCCTGGTCCAGGCGCATCGCCATCTGGTTCTGCTCTTCCACGGCCAACAGCAGCGGCGCGGCGGCCTCACCCAACCAGGCGGCCTGCACCGGCTCGCGGCGTTCCAGGTCGGCGCCCTGGAACATCGGCATCACCACGTAACCGAGGTAGAAGAAGATCAGGGTAATGGCGCCCAGCACCGTCATGCCGCCAATCGATACGGCCCAGCGCGCCAGACGATCCTTGAGCGCGCGCATGCGCCGCTTGCGTTGCAAGGCCGGAGTATTGAAATCCAGCCCGAAGGGTTTGCCCGGGGCGGTCATGGTTTCACTCGACAAGTCATTCATAGGTAAGAGCGTCTCTGCGCCGCCAGGAGCGCGCCGTAATTAGTGCTGTCGCTATGCCAGCGGCTAACTGTAGCCGGACTATGTGACAAAAAAGTTACAGCACCCGGACGAAGCAACGCCCACCTATCGTAAACGAAGGCGGGCGTGCGACTTACTTAGGCGTCCTTGCTAGCGGGATTACTCCAGGCCCAATTCCTTCAGGGTCTTGGCAACCACTTTGCTCGGCAGCGGGATGTAGCCGTCTTTGACCACTACTTCCTGACCTTGCTTGGACAGCACCAGCTTGATGAACTCGGCATCCAGCGGGCTCAGCGCTTTGTTCGGCGCCTTGTTTACGTAGACGTAGAAGAAGCGTGCCAGCGGGAACTTGCCAGCCAGGGCATTTTCTTCGTTGGCGTCAAAGGCTTCGCCGCCTTTCTTCGACAGCGGCACAGTCTTGACACTGGAGGTCTTGTAACCGATGCCCGAGTAACCGATGGCGTTGAGGGTGCTGGAGATCGACTGCACCACGGAAGCCGAACCCGGCTGCTCGTTGACGTTGGCTTTGTAGTCGCCTTTGCACAGGGCTTCTTCCTTGAAGTAGCCATAGGTGCCGGATACCGAGTTACGACCGAACAGCTGGATCGGCTTGTTCGCCCATTCGCCGGTCAGGCCAACATCGCCCCAGGTTTTGATATCGCTGGCGCCGCCACACAGACGGGTGCTGGAGAAGATCGCGTCGACCTGAGCGATATCCAGGCTCTTGATCGGGTTGTCCTTGTGCACGAACACCGCCAGGGCGTCGATGGCCACAGGAACGGCGGTCGGCTTGTAGCCGTATTTCTCTTCGAAAGCCTGGATCTCGGCATCCTTCATCGCACGGCTCATCGGGCCCATGCTGGCGGTGCCTTCAGTCATCGCAGGTGGTGCAGTGGAGGAACCGGCGGCCTGGATCTGGATGTTGACGTTCGGGTATTCCTTTTTGAACTCTTCAGCCCAGAGCGTCATCAGGTTGGCCAGGGAGTCGGAGCCGACGCTGGACAGGTTGCCCGATACACCGGAAGTTTTTTCGTAGCTCGGCAGAGCCGGATCGACAGCAGCAACCGCATTGGCGGTGGCGACGCCAGCGGCGACAAAAGTCATGGCCGCCATCAAACGCTTCAGTTTCATGCCTTACTCCTAGCAAACGTGTGTGTTGGATTGAACGGGGCCAAGTATCTTCAGGCCGTATGACGACTGTATGAAATCAATGTGACAGTAAGATGACTGCCAGCACCTGTCCCTTCGGCAAGGTGGCAGAGCGCCATGGTCGCCCGTCGACTATTCAGTCGCTATACTCCCAGCGCCCGCTTTGCTGCGGGCTTCGCGCCCACAACAACAACCGCACCGCGAGCCGTACCCAGATGAATGATTACGAACAGGACGATCCCATTCCGCAGGGCGATCTAGCGCTGCAGATCACCGCGCTGCCGCGAGAAACCAATGGTTTCGGCGACATCTATGGCGGTTGGCTGGTTTCCCAAATGGATTTGGCCGGCACCGCCATGGCCAGCAAAGTAGCGGGCGGCCGGGTGGCCACCGTGGCGATCGACCGTATGGCCTTTCTGGTACCGGTTTCAGTGGGCGCGCAGTTGTCCTTCTATACCCAGGCACTGGAAGTCGGGCGCAGCTCGATCCAGATGCTGGTCGAGGTGTGGAGCGACGATCCACTGTCCAGTGAATGGCGCAAGGTCACCGAGGCGGTATTCGTCTTCGTCGCCATCGACGGCAGCGGCCGCACCCGCCCGGTACCGGCGCGACGCTGAGAGCCGCTCGGGCCAGCCGCCTGCACCCTGACCGTTAAGCCGGTAATTGGCGCCTGCGCTAGCCCGGAAGATTAGTGGTCAGGCCGTCAAATCCACTGATCATTACGCTTGCGCCGCACCCGCAACATGGTCGGCAGAATCAGCCCGACCAACAGCCCGGCACCGGCAATGCCGCCGCCGTAAACCATATAGCGCATCAGCACTTCCTGGCTCTCTTCGCCCAACTGCGCCTGCAGCTCGCGGACCTCGGCGCGCGCCTGGTTCAATTCACTGTCCAGCGCCGCACGTGCCGCCTGGGCCTCGTCGACCAGCGCCTTGCGCGCATCCAACGTCTCCTGCATACCCTGCACGCGCGCCTTCCAGGCATCGTCGATACCGGCCAGCTCGGCGCTGAGCTCTGCGACCTTCTGCTCCAGTTGCGGCAAGCGCTCGGCCTGACCGGGCACTTCCTGCAGATCGCGGCTGGGAATCCATACGGCATCGCCATTCTCGCCTCGCACCTGGCTGTAATCGCCCTGGGTGCGCAGCAACTCGACCTTCTGCCCGGAAGCCAGCGTACCGACAATGCGGTAGCCGTCAGTCGGACCGCTGCGCACGTAGGTACTCAGGTTATCGCTGACCCAGCGCAGATTACCGGCGACCTCCTCGGCCTGCGTTGGCGCACCGGCGAGCAACAAACCACCTAGCAGGCAGGCGCCAAGCGCGCGGGTCTGGAACGGGAAAATACGGAAGGGAAAACAACGGGATAAGGACATGGGCAATCTTCACATCGATAGAACGAAGCCCTGCGGGCGCGAATAAAGCCGGCCAAGCGAGTGGGGATGGACAAGAACGCGATTCAGGATGGTGCGCAGTCACCCGCTGAGCGAATGACCATGCAATCCACCCGGTAGGCCGACAGCAGACAGACAGCGGACGAACGTCCGGAGTTCACTGGGGGCAATGGCAAGGGATGGACGGAGAGACGGCAGCGCTGCCATTTGCTGTGCCTATGAAAAAGGCAACGACTGCGATCGTCAGCGCCTCTGTGTCGTCACCTAGCGCCGCAACCGCATTTTCGTTGTCGGCCGGATCAGCTGGCGGTGGCTTCCGGTAGCTTGGCGATCACCTTGATCTCGAACTGGAAACCATAGAGCCAGGTTACGCCAACGCCAGTTAACGTCGGGTGCGGCGCTTTACCCCAGAACTCCGGGATAACCTTCCAGATCGTTTCGAACTTCGATTCGGGATCGACGATAAACACGGTTACGTCAATTACATCGTCAAAGCTGCAACCGGCTGCCCCCAGGATCGCATTCAGATTGTTGAACGCGGTCCGCACCTGCACCTCCAGATCGGGTTCGGGCGAGCCGTCTGCATTGCTACCAACTTGCCCCGAGACGAATAGAAAGCCGTTGGAGCGGATCGCCGGCGAATAGCGATTGCGCTCATAGAGCGCCTGGCGGCCTGGCGGAAAAACCACATCGCGCTTGCTCATATCTACCTCCATCAAGGATCAACACCGACCCGGAAAATCAACCATGAAGGGACTTTAAGGCGTTGTGCCTAGCCGATAAACCAGCAACTCTGGCTATCACTGTTTGTAGAATCCAAACAATCAAGCCGCGATAGTGAGATAGAACAATGGACCGTTTCGATGCGATGCGGGCATTTGTCCGAGTGGTGGAAGCGGGTAGCTTCACCAAGGCGGCCGAAACCCTGCATATAAGCAAAACCAGCGTGACGCAACTGGTGCAGCAGTTGGAGGCGCGACTGCGGGTCAAACTGCTCAACCGCACCACGCGCAAGGTCAACCTGACGGCTGACGGCGCGGTCTACTACGAACGTGTAGTCAGGCTGCTGGACGACCTGGACGACGCCGAGACCAGCCTGTCCGGCGCCGCAACGCTGCCCAGAGGGCGGCTGCGGGTGGACGTGCCCAGCCCCCTGGCCAGCATGATTCTGCTGCCTGCATTGCCAGCGTTTCACGCGCGATACCCCGACATCCAGATCGATATGGGCGTCAGCGACCGCATCGTCGACCTGATTGGCGAGAAGGTCGATTGCGTCGTGCGCGGTGGCGAGCTGATGGATCAGTCGCTGATGGCGCGGCGTATCGGCGATCTGCAACTGGGCGTGTATGCGGCGCCGAGCTACCTGCAACGCCTCGGCACGCCCGCGCACCCGCGCGAGCTGGAAGACTCGCAGCATCGCATCGTCGGCTTCCTTTGGGCGCGCAGCGGCAAAGCCCTGCCCTATGCCATGCACAACAACGACGAGAGTCTGCATATCCAGGGTCGCTACGTACTGGCGGTCGACGATGGCAACGCCTACCTCGCAGCCGGCCTGGCCGGCTTGGGAATTGTTTGGCTGCCGGACTACATGTCAGCGCCCCACGTGGCGCAAGGCGAGCTGGTGCCCCTGTTCGAGCAGTGGCGCCTCGAACCGATGCCGATATACCTGGCGTTTCCGCCGAACCGGCATATCAGCATCAAGCTGCGCGTATTCATCGATTGGGTCGCCGAACTGATGGCACAGCATGCGCCTATCGGCAACCGGCCGGGTTCGTAACCATAGCGACAAACCTGGTGATGGACCCATCCCATCCTGTGGGCTCACGCACAGGGCGCCCCGCCTGCCGTTCGTCGGCGCGGGCCAGGCATCGTGCACGAACTTCAGCCACCGTCCTCTAACTGACACTTTCCCGTAGGGGGTTCTGCCGCTGCTGCAGAGTCAGGGAATATTGCAGTGCGCAGTACAATGCCGCCGCAACCTTATTGCGCCGATACCAAAGGTTCTATTCGACTCGCCGGCTGGAGAGCCATCATGTTCCAGGTGCCATCGCCCTCTTCGAGCAAGCCGCCGAGCCGCTGGTTGCGGGTGTCGATCGCCTTGCTCGCGGCCTGGCTGGCGCCATCGCTGGCTGCCCTGACCCTGCGTCCGAGCAGCCCACCTTTCAAGCTGGACGTCCCGGCAGCGCAATTCGTCCGCGATGTCGCTTATGGCCCGCACCAGCGCAACAGGCTGGATATATTCCTCCCCGCCAGCACCGCTGCGCAGGGGGCGCCAACGCCACTGGTGTTGTTTATCCACGGTGGCGGCTTCTCCTCGGGCGCCAAGGAAAAGGCCTACAAACGCAACAATCGCGAGGAGCTGGCCAAGCTGTTGCAGCACGGCGTCGCCTATGCCTCGACCAACTACCCGCTGCTGGAGCGCAGCGAACGTCAGGGCCTGATCAAATCGCTTGCCGGCGCGCGACGGGCACTGCAGTTTCTGCGTCTGAACCACAAGACCTTCAATATCGACCCCGAACGAATCGTCCTGGTGGGCAGTTCGGCGGGGGGCAGTGCCGCGCTCTGGCTGGCGCTACATGACGACATGGCCGACCCGCGTAGCCAGGACCCGGTCGAACGTCAATCCACCCGGGTACGCGGCGCCGTCGCCACCGAGGTCCAGTCCACCTTGGATATCGTGCGCTGGGAGGAAGTGTTCAAGGAGTACCGCTTCAGCGTCAGCCGGCTGGAGAAAGCCAAGGCGCTGTATGGCATCGAAACGCTGCAACAGTTGAACGACCCGCGGATCGTCCAGTATCGCCATGAAATCGACCTGCTGCGCCTGATGGATAGCACCGACCCGGAGATCTGGGTGGCCAACCGCAACATCTCGGCAGAAGCCCCCACCAACGCCAGCACGCTCTACCACCACCCCTACCACGCCAGGGCCCTGCAGCAGCAGGCGCTACGGGTCGGCCTGAAAGGCCAGTTCTATATTCCGCGAATGAACATCGCACCCAATGAAGATGAAAGCGCGGTCGATTTCATCCTGCGCAAGGTGCGCTAACATCGCCTGTACAAATGCAGCGAAACGGTAGGCAGAAAACGGCGAAAAGCGTCGAAAACAGACTATTTTTCAATAAAAAACGCCGGCGCGAAGCCGGCGTTTTTTCGTCGCCTGAAAATCAACCGCGGATGTTGTAGATATCTTTTTCGTTGAGCTCGGCGTACTCGAACATGCGCTTGAGGTAAGCCTTCTGCTGTTCCCACACCTTGCTCGCGACCGGGTCAGCTGCGGCGCTGGTGTCGACCACTTCGGCCGCTACTTCCTTGAGCCTGGCCAGTACTTCGTCGGGCAGGCGGCGAACTTCCACACCTTCGGCCTTGAGCTGCTCCAGCGCTTCCATGTTCTTGGCGTTGTAGTCGTCGAGCATGTCGCCGTTCACAT
>CAMPJN010000163.1 GCA_946886875.1 uncultured Pseudomonas sp. | reverse complement strand
GCGGCGGAGGTAATCGCAAAGGCGGTCAGGGAAGCGAGCATGACGATTCCTTATCCAATGAATGAAAGCCAAGGCAGGCCGAGCACTATCGCCACGGCCAGCAACAATTGCGCGAGCAGCCAAAGCGCTTGCAGACGCAACAAGCGCAGCGCACCACGACTGCGTTCATCCCAGCTGCGCGCCGCCTTATTCGCTGGCTGTAGACCAAGCCTGGTGAGCGCTTGATCGAAATCGAGGGTGCGCTGCGCCAGGTGCTCTGCGTCATCCGCCAAGCGCTGGAACAATTCGGCATCCAGAGCCACCCGTAGCGCCCAATACTTTTCCACCAGCCCCAGCAGCACCAACAGGGCGCAGAACAGGGCGCCCAAGGGCTGCCCCGCGACGCCGAGCAATGGTGCCAAACCGATCGCCAGACCAAACAGGGTGACTGCGCTGGACAGCCGGTCCAGCGTCTTGCCTCGACGCAGCAGGCTGGCCACGGTGAACAGCTGCATCTCAGTAGCCATGCGCAGTTGCCAAGGCAGGGGTAGCGCCGCCGCCCAGTTGTTGCATGTCCGCTAGCGCGCGCTGGTGGGCTTCGCTCAGTACCACCTGTGGACGTGCCAGGCGCAGCCGTGCCAGCGCCTCTGGCAGGTCCTGGCAACGGCCGCTGTGCAACAGCCAGGCGGCCACCGCAGAGGCGCTACGCGAATAACCGAGTGCGCAATAAACCAACAATGGGCCCTGCTGACGTAGCGTTTCGATTGCCTGTGCCGCGGCCAGCAGCGTGTGCGCGGTGGGTACGGTGAGATCGAGCACCGGCAGCGAATGATAGGCCTTGGTAGATGCTCGCCTTGGCAGCTCGGCGCAAAGGTCGAGCAGGGCATGAAAGCGCTCGGCCTGCCCTGCTGCGGGAATGCGTCCGAGCCAAACGCCCTCGCCTACTTCATTGGCGTGTGGATGCTTTTGCGTCCATAGGCGTGAATTGAGCCAGGCGGCGGCCAGATATGGTGCCAGCAGCCAGCAGGCGGCACTGCTGAGGCGGCCATTGGCATCCTTCTGGAAACCATGGGCGTCGAACAGCGCGTAATTCAGAGCCACCAACAATAAGGAGAAACCGGGCCATAACAGCCACAACCAGGCGCCGCCCAGATTCACCGCCCCAGCCGTCATCAGCGCCGCGCCGAGGCTATAGCGCAATGCCAGGCGCCAACGCTGTGGATCGCGCGCCAGTTGCCAATGCACCAGCGGGCTGGGGCCTTGATGCGGCCAGAGCCAGACGCACAGCCAACCGGCCAGCACGCCGGTGGGCACATCAATGAAATGATGCTGCCAGGTGGTCAGTACCGATACGCCGATCAGCGCCATCCAGCCGTGCAGAAGGCCGCGCAGCCATAGACCATGGGTATGTCGGGCGAACATCATCCAGATGACCACCAGTAGGGCGATATGCAGGGATGGCGCCTGGTTGAAGGGTTTGTCGAAGCCCATCAGCACATCGAACATGGTGCCGAACAGGCCATCCAGCTCCGGCCGCTCGAAAGTGAAACGCAGTGGCCAGAGCAGGAAGGCGGCGATGCACAACAGTTGCACGCTGAGCAGACGCAGGCCATGGCGATCCATTTCCCGCCGTGTCGCCGGCAGGAGAAAGGATAAGCCATATAGCAGGTCAATCGACCAGTAAGGCACGATAGTCCATGGCCATAGCGGCATCTGGCTTTCCCAGGCGAACACCAGGGTGCCAACGTCCGCCCGCTGAGCGCTCAGCCAGTTGGCAAAGCTGTAGCTGGCGAAGAACAGCGGCGCCAACAGCAGCAGCCACAATATCCCGCGTTTCCAAAGCCCCGCTTCACGGCTAACAGCGGCGCCCTCCATCAGGACACCCGCTGCGCCAGGGAAACGCTGAAGATGCCCCATTCATCGATACGCTGGGTCAGCTTGCGGAAACCCGCGGCCTCGACCAGTTGATCCATCTCCGCCTGGCTGCGTCGGCGCATGACCCAGGCTTCGCCGCCGCGGTGGCTGGTCAGGGCGCGGGCGATCAGTTCCAGCTGCGGATGCCAAGGCTGCCCGGTGTAGACCAGGTAACCGCCCTCTTCCACCGCAGCGGCCAGCCCGGCCAGGGAGTCGCCGACCATCTGGTTGCTGCCGAACAATTCATACAAACCGGAAACCACCGCCAGGGTCGGCTTGGGATCGAGCGTGGCCAGGTCGTCGCGGTCGAAGGCGTCGCCTTTGACGAAACGGGCGATATGACTCAAGCCCTTCTGTTCGATCAGCGCGGCGCCGTCGCGCACGTTGATATCGCTGTAATCGCGCAGCAGGATCGAGTCCGGTTGTTGCTCCATGCCCTCCAGGGATTCGAGGATATAGCGGCCATGGCCGGCGGCAATATCGACGATGCGCACGGCCTCGCCCTGCATGCGCAGCTTGGCCATGGCCAGGCGCAGCAGCTCTTCGGCGTGCACTTTGCGTTGGCGGATGCCGCGCCAGCCGATGGAGTTAAGGTAGTTCTGATCGATCAGCTTGCCGATAGCCGACTTGCCGCTGGGCCGGTTGCGGTAGACGTAGTCGAGGGTGCTGCCAGAGTCGAAGCCGGTATCGAAGCCCAGTTTGACCCCGTCGGACAGGTTGCTGCCGAACTTCATGCCGGCGCGGGTGGCACGCCAGTAGAGGTCGCGCAGCGAGTTATGTGGCAAGGGCGCGGCCAGGCTTTCGGCCTCGGCGCAGGTCGCGCCCAGGCGGTCGGCATCGAGCAGGGAAGGTCGCGCCACCGGCTCCTCGAAACAGCGCAGGAGAAAGCGCCGGGCGCGGCTCAGGACGTGGCTGCGGTCGCGCTCGCCGAGGGTGTCGTGGAAGAAGCCGGGCAGTATGTGTTTTTCCTTGCGCAGGCTGCCGAGGCGTTCGAAGAACTGCTCCTGGGGTTTGCGGTGCACCACGAAGTCTGCGCCGGAGATCAGCAGCTGTGTCGGAATCTGGATCGCCTGGGCATCGGCCACCACCCGCTCGGCGGCCTCGTAGAGCCCGAGCAGCATATTTACCGAGATCGCCCGGGTGATCAGCGGGTCGTTATCGAAGGAGGCGATACGCGCCGGATCATGGCTGAGGAACTTGGCTTTGACGTAGCTGTTAACGAAGAAATTGCCGCGCCAGGTACGCATCAGCTTGAGGCCGCT
This sequence comes from uncultured Pseudomonas sp., assembly GCA_946886875.1. Next base: position 4,834 of record CAMPJN010000163.1, on the reverse strand, counting down.
ACGGGCGAAGGGCACATAGAGCTTGACCTTGAAGGCCGGCGAGGCGAGCACCAGGGCGCGGATCTTCGGCGCGTAGTCATGGGCCCAGGTCGCCACCACCACGGCGCCGACGCTCTGCGCCAACACCGCGAGATCTTCCTCGGCCAGCCCATGCTCGATGCGGATATGGTCGATAAAGGTCTGCACATCGCGGGCGCTGGTGGCGAAGCTTGGGCTATCCCCGCGTTCGCCCGGCGACAGACCATGGCCGCGGGCATCCCAGGCGAAGAAATCGAAATCGGCCATATCCAGCTCGTCGACCAGATGGGCCATGCGCCCGCTGTGTTCGTGACCGCGGTGGAACATCACGATTGCCCGCCTTGGCGTTGCTGCGTCGGTGGCCGCAGCAGGCCAGTGGCGATAGAACAGCTCTACGCCGTCATGGGTGGTAAAACGCAATTCTTGGGCTTCGCGCATCGAGATGTCCTTATTTCGAATCAGTCGGTTGTGCCGCTTCGGCCAAGCCTTGGCGCACGCGGTTATAGAGGGTGTAAAGCAGCAGGGCGAGAATCAGAGCGAGCAGGCCGTCGATCCAGTTGGCCGGCAACAGGCCGCTGGCCACCCCGGCACCGAGCACGCCGAAACAGAAGGCGCGGTCGCTCTTGCCCATGGGCCCGTCATAGCGGCGCGAAGCACCGACCATAGGCCCGAGTACGCCGGCGTATTCGCTGATCAGGGCCAGCAGCACTACCAGGATCACTAGCAGCGGCGAGACACCGGGCAACAGAGCGAACGGCAGATACAGGGCGCTATCGGCGACCAGGTCGGAGAGTTCGTTAAGGTAGGCGCCGAGTTTGGATTGTTGGCCGAACTCGCGGGCGAGCATGCCGTCCACCGCGTTGAGCGTCATGCGCAGAATCATCCACAGCGGGATCAGAGCGAACAACCAGAGGTGTTGATGCAAGGCCGCCAACAGGATGCCGAGGCCAACGGAAAGCACGGCCGCGACCAGGGTCACCTGATTGGCGGTTACGCCGCGCTCGTAGAGGCGCTTGACCCCTGGTCGCAGGAGATTCTGAAAAGCAGGCTTGAGCTGATAGATGGAGAGCATGTCGCAGAATTCCTTTCCACTGCTGTGAAGTGTCGACCCAGCTTAGCCGGTTGTCGGCCCGGCGGCTCGCTAAGACTGTGCACAAGCACCCGATTTCCGCGTGCTCTGGGGAACTTATCCCCTATTTCAGGCTTTCCTTGCCTGCATTTAAAACTGGCTCTATTCAGTCACTTGCATCGAATAATGGCACTTTGATTTCATTCGATGCACAGCTTATCCACAAACGCTTTAAACCACTTCGCTGGCTTCGCAGGGCACCGCTTCCGGGCTCAGGGCGCCGATCTCCCGCTGTGCCTGGCTGACCCAGGCGAAGGCTCGGTCGTTCAATTCGGCAATCGCCCGCGGGCCGGTGCCGTTGGCGTGCATGGCCGGGCCAATGATCACCTGAATGGTGCCGGGGGTCTTGCCCCAGCCTTGCTTCGGCCAGAACTCGCCGGCGTTATGCGCGATGGGCAATACCGGCAGACCGGCGTTTACCGCCAGGGAAGCGCCGCCACGGGAAAACTTGCCGATCTGCCCCGTGGGAATCCGTGTGCCTTCCGGGAATACCAATACCCAGGCGCCCTGCTCAAGGCGTTTGTGGCCCATCTTCGCCACCTGCTTGAGTGCCGCTTTGGGATTGCTGCGATCGATCGCGATGGGTTTGAGCATGGCCATGGCCCAGCCAAAGAACGGCACATAGAGCAGCTCGCGCTTGACCACCTGACTCAGCGGCTCGAAGAAACCGCAGAGAAAGAAGGTCTCCCAGGTGCTCTGGTGCTTGGCCAGAATCACGCAGGGGCGCTCGGGGATATTTTCCAGACCCTTGATTTCGTAGCGGATGCCGACCACCACCTTGGCCAGCCAGGTGGCGCAGCGACACCAGTTTTGTACGACAAAACGGTAACGGGCGCGGAACGGCAAGAAGGGCGCGACGAAGACGCTGAGGATGCACCAGAAGCATGCGCTGAGGGACAGCAGGAAATAAAACACAAAGACTCTAAGGGCCAGCACTGTCGACATAGGAGCATTTACCGTCGCAGGCATGGCCTGCTTATCAATGGAGAAGCTGTGCGGCAACCGCCGCCAGATCATCGAATACCAGAGTGTCCGCTGGCAATGCTTGGGCCAGGGTACGTTCGCCTTTACCGGTCTTTACCAACACCGGCTGACAATCGACGGCTTGCGCTGCCATCAGGTCACCGCTGCTATCGCCGACGAACCAGACACCGTGAAGTGGTACGCCATAATGCGCGGCAATCTGCTGGAGCATACCCGGCTTTGGCTTGCGGCAGGCGCAACCGTCGTCGGGGCCATGGGGACAATGCACGATCAAACCGACTTCGCCGCCCTGCTCGGCCACCAGTTCGCGCAGCCGCGTGTGCATAGCTTCGAGCGTTGCCACATCGTAGTAACCGCGGGCCAAACCCGACTGGTTGGTGGCCACCGCCACCGTCCAGCCAGCCTTGCTCAAGCGGGCGATGGCCTCGACCGCTCCGGGCAGCGGAATCCACTCGTCGAGGCTTTTGATATAGGCGTCGGAGTCGTAATTGACCACACCGTCGCGGTCGAGAATCAGTAGTTTCATCACCAAGCCTTAAGCGCCAAGCTACAAGCTTCAAGACTACCCGTTTCAGGCTTGCGGCTTGAGGCTTGTCGCTTGCAGCTGCTGAGCATCAGGACGTAGGGTGGACATGCCGAAGGCTTGTCCACCGATTACCCCAACACCGAGATATCCGCCACACCGAGAAACAGGCCGCGCAGCTTGGCCAACAGCGCATAGCGGTTGGCGCGCACGGCCGGGTTCTCGGCATTCACCAGCACCGCCTCGAAGAAGGCGTCCACCGGCTCGCGCAGGTTGGCCAACTGGGTCAGCGCCAGGTTGTACTGACGTGCCTGGGCCAGCGGTTGCACCGCGTGCTCGGCCTGCTGGATCGCGGCGTTGAGGGCGAACTCGCTGGGGCTGTCGAAGTGGTGGGCTTCGACGCTGGCGGCGATCTGCCCTTCGGCCTTGCTCAGCAGGTTGGACACGCGCTTGTTGGCGGCGGCCAGAGCGGCGGCTTGCGGTAAGCTGCGGAATACCTGCACCGCCTGCACGCGCTGGTCGAAGTCCAGTGGCGAGGTCGGGCTGACCGCACGCACGGCCTGGTACACGGCCACGTCGACGCCTTCGTCCTCATAACGGGCGCGCAGGCGATCGAAGATAAAGTCCTGAACCTGGGAGGCCAGGCCCTGGGTTTTGACCTTGTCGCCGAACAACTGCGCGGCCTGGGCGATGGCGTCGGCCAGGTCCAGATCCAGCTGCTTCTCGATCAGGATACGCAGCACGCCCAGGGCCGCACGACGCAGGGCGTAGGGGTCCTTGGAACCTGTAGGCAGCATGCCGATGCCGAAGATGCCAACCAGGGTGTCGAGCTTGTCGGCCAGGGCCACGGCGGCGCCGGTCAGGGTGCTCGGCAACTCGGCGCCGGCGCCACGCGGCATATATTGCTCGTTCAGCGCCAGGGCCACGTCTTCCGGCTCGCCGTCATGCTTGGCGTAGTAGTAGCCGGCGATGCCCTGCATTTCCGGGAACTCGCCGACCATTTCGCTGGCCAGGTCGCACTTGCACAGCAGGCCGGCGCGCGCGGCGCGAGTGGCGTCGCCGCCAATGCGCTCGGCAATGAACGCAGCCAGGGCGGAGACCCGCTGCGCCTTGTCGTAAACCGAGCCAAGCTGGGCCTGGAACACCACATTGGCCAGACGCTGGTTGAAGCTTTCCAGCTTCTGCTTCTTGTCCTGCTTGAAGAAGAATTCGGCGTCGGTCAGACGCGGGCGCACCACTTTCTCGTTACCGGAAATGATCTGCGCCGGGTCTTTCGACTCGATATTGGCCACGGTAATAAAGCGCGGCAGCAGCTTGCCGTTGGCATCCAGCAGGCAGAAGTACTTCTGGTTGTCCTGCATGGTGGTGATCAGCGCTTCCTGCGGCACTTCGAGGAAGCGTTCCTCGAACGAACACACCAGCGGTACCGGCCACTCGACCAGGGCACTGACTTCATCGAGCAGCGCCGGCGGCACTATGGCGGTGCCCTGCTGCTCGCTGGCCAACTGCTCGATACGCACGGCGATCTGCTGGCGACGCTCGGCGAAATCGGCGATCACATAGGCGCTGCGCAGATCCTCGGCATAGGTTGCCGGGCTGCTGATGCGCACTTCATGGTTGGCATGGAAGCGATGGCCGCGGGATACCCGCCCGGCGGTCTGAGCGAGGATTTCGCAATCGATCACCTGATCGCCGAACAGCATCACCAGCCACTGGCTCGGACGGACGAATTCGGTCTTGCGCGCGCCCCAGCGCATGCGCTTGGGGATCGGCAGTTCGTTCAGCGAGGTTTCGACTATGCCGGGCAACAGGCCGGCAGCGGCCTGGCCGGGGATGTTCTGGCTGAATTTCAGCTTGGGCCCGCTGCGGTCGATATCGGCGAGGTCGACGCCGCATTTCTTGGCGAAGCCCAGCGCTGCCTGGGTCGGTTTGCCGTCCTTGTCGAAGGCGGCCTGCACCGGCGGACCATCGAGGTTCTGGGTGCGATCGGCCTGCTGCGTCTGCAACTGCTCGACCAGCACGGCGAGGCGGCGTGGCGCGGCGTAGTAACGTACTTGGCCGTAGTTCAGGCCGGCGGCTTTCAGGCCCTTTTCGATACCGGCGAGAAAGGCTTCGCCGAGGGTACTCAGGGATTTCGGCGGCAGCTCTTCGGTGCCCAGTTCTACCAGAAAATCGTGCGC
>CAMPJN010000162.1 GCA_946886875.1 uncultured Pseudomonas sp. | reverse complement strand
GCAGGCCGCCAGGCAATCGGTCGCGGCCATGCGCATCCAGGTCGAACATGCCCAGACCGCCGCCGGCCAGGCCGAAGCTGCCGATGGCGCGTTGGACGAAATAGTCGCGGCGATCCGCACCATCGCCAGCATGGCCGAGCGCATCGCCGACGCCACCGCGCAACAGAGCGGCGCGGTCAGCGAGATCCACGGGCACAGCGAGCGCATTCACCAACTCGGCGGCAGCAACCTGCTGCGCATCGGCGAGGGTCGTCAACAAGGCGAACGCTTGCTGCACCTGGGCGAGCAGCTGCATACCGCGGTACAGGCTTTCCGCCTGTAATCCGCCAGCTCGCCGGCAGCATGGGCCCCATGGCCTACACTGCACAGACTGCCGCCCCCGAGGTCAGAACGATGCGCCTAAGCATGTTGCTACTCGGCTTACTCCTGAGCCAATGCCTCAACGCCACCACACTCAGGGTCGGCATCGAGGAAGCCAATAACTTCCCCTTCGAATACATCGACGAGGACGCCGAGCTCAGCGGCTTTCACGTCGAGCTGATGCGCGCCCTTTGCGCCCGCCTCGGCTGGGGTCTGGAGTTCAAACGCACGCCCTGGAAACGCACCATGCGCGCCCTCGAAACCGGCGAAGTGCAGGCCGCCACTTTCGTCGCAGCATCGCCCGAGCGAGAGCGCTTCGCCCTGTTTCTGGCGGATAACCTGCTGCATATTTCCGGTACCACGCTCTACATCAAGCGCGAGCGCGCCGACCAGATCCACTACCAGGAGCCACTAGAGCAGATGGCTCGGGATTGGCGCATCGCCACGCCCGCCGGCTACCATATGAGCGACGAGGTACTGGCGCTGATCGAACGCGGCGCGCCGATCGAGCAGCCCACGGTGACCCAGTCGCAGCTGTTCATCATGCTGCTCAGCGACCGCTTCGACGCCGTCTTCGGCTCCACCAGTTCGCTGGTACGCGCCAACACGGAAGTCGCCGGTCTCAGCCAAAAGGTTCAGCGCCTGCCCGGCGCGAGTCTGGCCGGCAAGGAGATGTACGTGGCCTTCTCCCGCGCCGCGCCGCCAGGCCTGGCCGAGCAGTTCGCCGAAGCTTACCGCCTGTTCCGCCAGGACCCCGGCTATCGCCAGCTGGCTGAGCGCTTCGCCGTGACCGAGCTACTGCCCGAGGCCAACGACTTCCAGTAGCAGGCCGCCGGTAGAACCTGACAGCCGGCAATTAGCGCCGCCCGGCCAGTAGTCGACTGACCGGGGCGACGGCTTCCGTTATCATGCCCCGACCTTCGACTCGCGAGACGTCCATGCGCCGCCTGTTTTCCCTGCTCCTGCTGTTGCTCGCGCTGCCCGCTGGCGCCGGCCTGTTCGACAATCGCCCCGCCCCGGCCACGTTGGGCACCGCGCTGAATAACAGCGCGGACTTTCTGCCGGTACGCGAAGCCTTCAAGCTCAACCTGATCGACAGCTCCGCGGATTCGATCAAGCTGAACTTCGTCGCGGCCGAGGGTTATTACCTCTATAAACATCGCTTCAAATTCGTCAGCGAGCCCGCGGGCATTGCCCTGACCGCCCAGCTGCCAGCCGGCGAGGCCAAACACGACGAATACTTCGGCGATGTCGAGGTGTATTACGGCGTGCTCGATATCGAGCTGGCAGTAGCCAATCCCGAACAGCGTCCATTCAATCTCGAAGTCACCTACCAGGGCTGCGCCGACAAAGGCTTGTGCTACCCGCCGGAAACCGAGGTATTGCAGATTGCCGGTCCCAATGCCGCGACTTCGACGTCGATCTCAGCCCCCAGTCCGGCGCGGAGAATGGCGGACGTGCCCGCCGCAAACTGGAGCTGGACCGACCTGGCGCTGTTTTTCCTCGCCGGCCTGGGCCTGACCTTCACCCCCTGCGTATTGCCGATGCTGCCGATTCTGTCCGGCGTGGTATTGCGCGGGCGCCCCAGCAACAGCCGTGGCCTGGTGCTGTCGCTCGCCTATGTGCTGCCGATGGCGGCCTGCTATGCGCTGCTCGGCGCGCTGATGGGCCTGTTCGGCGCCAGCCTGAATTTGCAGGCGATGCTGCAATCGCCCTGGGTTCTGGTGCCCTTCGCGCTGTTTTTCAGCCTGTTCGCCGTGGCCATGTTCGGCGTCTTCGAACTGCGCCTGCCGGGCTTTATCCGCGACCGCCTCGATCACAAGGCGACCCAGGTGCGCGGCGGCTCGATTGCTGGCGCCGCCACCCTCGGGGTGCTCTCCAGCCTGATCGTCTCGCCCTGTATCACTGCCCCGCTGACCGCCTTGATGCTGTACATCAGCAGCACCGGCGATGCCGTTGGCGGCGCCCTGCAGCTGTTCGCCCTGGGTCTGGGCATGGGCACCCCGCTGGTGCTGTTCGGCGCTGGCGGCGGCGCCTTGCTGCCAAAGTCGGGCACCTGGATGGTCAGCGTGCGCAATGCCTTCGGCGTCATGCTGTTGGCAGTGTCGATCTGGCTGCTCGAACGCGTGCTGCCGGGCCAAGTGTCCCTGGCGCTGTGGGGTTTGCTCGCTGGCGGCGTGGCGCTGTTTCTCGGCGCCCTGGAACTCGGCCCCAAGACCCATAAGCAGAAACTCAGTCAACTGGCCGGCCTGGCCCTGCTGATCTATGCCCTGGCCGCAGGAGTCGGTGCCCTGCAAGGGCAGAATGACCCGCTGCGCCCGCTCGGCCGCCCGGCCTTGGCGGATGCAGCGGGCAGCAATGTCGAGACGGGTGACTGGCTGACCGTCAGTAGCCCAGCCGAGCTCGATGCCGCCCTGGCCGATGCCAGGCGCAACGCCAAACCACTGCTACTCGACTGGTACGCCGACTGGTGCATCAGCTGCAAGGTGATCGAACGCGAAGTATTGACCGCCGCGCAAGTCCGCACGCAGCTCGGCGATTACCGCCTGGTGCGCTTCGATATGACCGACAGCACCCCAGCGCAGCGCGCCTTGCTCGACCGTTACCAACTGTTCGGCCCGCCAGCGATCCTGCTGTTCGACGGCAAAGGTGACGAGTGGCGGGATTTGCGAGTCGTAGGTGAAGTCGACGCCGACACCTTTGCCGCACGCCTAAGCAGTGCAGGCGAACGTTTCTAGGCGGTCAGGCAACTAAGTTGCAGAGATCGTGTCGACTACTGTCGAGAACTGGACAGTCACAAGGGGTCTCCGGCATAGTCTCCTGCAGCAAAAAACAAGGGAAACACGATCATGGCCACCTTATTGGTGCTGCATGGCCCCAACCTCAACCTGTTGGGTAGCCGTGAACCGGGCGTCTACGGCGCCACCACGCTGGAACAGATCAACCTCGACCTGGAACGTCGCGCACGCGAAGCCGGGCATCATTTGCTGTACCTGCAGAGCAACGCGGAATATGAGCTGATCGACCGTATTCATGCGGCAAAAAGCGAAGGTGTCGACTTTATCCTGATCAATCCCGCCGCTTTTACTCACACCAGCGTCGCATTACGTGACGCATTGCTGGCGGTGAGCATCCCATTCATCGAAGTGCACCTGTCCAACGTGCACAAACGCGAAGCTTTCCGCCATCACTCCTACTTTTCGGATGTAGCCGTAGGCGTGATCTGCGGCCTTGGCGCCAGCGGTTACCGGCTGGCCCTGGAGGCCGCGCTCGAACAACTTGAACGGCCCTGACCTCACTGGGAGTTGAACCTCTATGGATATTCGTAAAGTTAAGAAATTGATCGAACTGCTGGAAGAGTCTGGCATCGACGAGCTGGAAATCCGCGAAGGCGAAGAATCGGTCCGCATCAGCCGTCACGGCAAGCAACCGACCTATGCCCAGCAGCCGGTCTATGCCCAGGCGCCGGCACCGGCTCCGGCAGCAGCACCCGTCGCCGCAGCCGCTGCCGAAGCAGCCCCGGCTGCCGCCAAGCTGAACGGCACCGTGGTGCGTTCGCCGATGGTCGGGACCTTCTACCGCGCCGCCGGCCCGACCTCGGGCAACTTCGTTGAAGTCGGTTCCAGCGTGAAGAAAGGCGACATTCTCTGCATCGTCGAAGCGATGAAGATGATGAACCACATCGAGGCAGAAGCCAGCGGCACAGTCGAATCCATCCTGGGCGAGAACGGCCAGCCGGTGGAATACGATCAGCCCCTGTTCACCATCGTTTGATCTGCGGAGAGACTGCGATGTTGGAAAAAGTTCTGATCGCCAACCGCGGCGAGATCGCCCTGCGCGTCTTGCGTGCCTGCAAAGAGCTGGGCATTAAAACCGTAGCGGTGCACTCCACCGCCGACCGCGAGTTGATGCACCTGGCCCTGGCCGACGAATCGGTATGCATAGGCCCGGCTTCCGGCGCCCTGTCCTACCTGAACATCCCAGCCATCATCAGCGCCGCCGAAGTCACCGGCGCCACAGCCATCCACCCCGGCTACGGCTTCCTCGCGGAAAACGCCGACTTCGCCGAACAGGTGGAAAATTCCGGCTTCGCCTTTATCGGCCCGCGCGCCGAGACCATCCGCCTGATGGGCGACAAGGTTTCCGCCAAGGACGCCATGAAGCGTGCCGGCGTACCCGTAGTACCCGGCTCCGACGGCCCGCTGCCGGAAGACGAGGAAGTCGCCCTGGCAATCGCCCGTGACGTCGGTTACCCGGTAATCATCAAGGCCGCTGGCGGCGGCGGTGGTCGCGGCATGCGCGTGGTGTACAAGGAAGAAGACCTGATCAAATCGGCCAAGCTGACCCGCAGCGAAGCCGGTTCGGTGTTCGGCAACCCGATGGTCTATCTGGAGAAGTTCCTCGGCAACCCACGCCACGTGGAAGTCCAGGTGCTGTCAGATGGCCAAGGCAACGCCATTCACCTCGGCGACCGCGACTGCTCGCTGCAGCGCCGTCACCAGAAGGTATTGGAAGAAGCGCCAGCGCCGTTCATCAACGAGAAGTCGCGTGCCGAAGTGCTCAAGCGCTGCGTCGATGCCTGCATCGAGATCGGCTACCGTGGCGCCGGCACCTTCGAGTTCCTCTATGAAGACGGCAACTTCTACTTTATCGAGATGAACACCCGCGTGCAGGTCGAGCATCCGGTATCGGAAATGGTCACCGGCATCGACATCGTCAAGGAGATGCTCAGCATCGCCGCTGGCAACAAGCTGTCGTTCACCCAGGAAGACGTAGTGATCCGCGGCCATTCCCTGGAATGCCGGATCAACGCCGAAGACCCGGACAACTTCATGCCCTGCCCCGGCAAGGTCAAGCACTTCCATGCCCCGGGCGGCAATGGCGTGCGGGTCGATTCGCACCTGTACAGCGGTTACACAGTACCGCCGCACTACGACTCACTGATCGGCAAGCTGATCACCTACGGCGCGACCCGCGAAGAAGCCCTGGCGCGCATGCGCAACGCGCTGGACGAAATCGTCGTCGACGGCATCAAGACCAACGTGCCTCTGCACCGCGATCTGGTCCGCGATAAAGGTTTCTGCAAGGGTGGCGTGAATATCCATTACCTGGAGAAAAAACTGGGTATGGATAAGCACTGATCTGCATAGTGCTAACAAACGAGGGCTGCCATTAGGCGGCCCTTGTCGTTTCTGGCCCAACCGGCGGTGGCAGCACAGCCACTGCTTCAAGTAAGCTGCGCGCCAATTTGCGCCATCACGCCACAACGTTCACGAGGTTTCCCATGCCCTGGTTACAAGTCCGTCTCGCCATCACCCCGGAGCAGGCAGAAACCTATGAAGATGCGCTGCTGGAAGTGGGCGCCGTTTCGGTGACCTTTATGGATGCCGAAGACCAACCGATTTTCGAGCCGGACCTGGGCACCACACCGCTGTGGTCGCACACCCACCTGCTCGCCCTGTTCGAAGCCGAGACCTCGGCCGATGCGGTATTCGCCCATCTGCAGCTACTGACCGGCGCCGAACTGCCCGAACACTCCGTGGAAGTGATCGCCGACCAGGACTGGGAACGCAGCTGGATGGACGGTTTCGAACCGATGCGCTTCGGCCAACGTTTATGGATAGTGCCGAGCTGGCACGCCGCCCCCGAGCCGGATGCGGTCAACCTGCTACTCGATCCCGGCCTGGCGTTCGGCACCGGCACCCACCCGACCACCGCACTGTGCCTGGAATGGCTCGACGGCCAGAACCTGGATAACTGCAGCGTGCTGGATTTCGGCTGCGGCTCGGGGATCCTTGCGATCGCCGCCCTGCTGCTGGGCGCACCCCAGGCGGTCGGTACTGATATCGATCCGCAAGCCCTTGAAGCCTCGCGCGATAACGCCGGGCGCAACGGCATCGACCCGGCCCGTTTCCCGGTCTACCTGCCCGCCGACCTGCCGCGCCAGCCGGCCGACGTGGTGGTCGCCAATATCCTCGCCGGCCCGCTGGTGGCGCTGGCGCCGCAGATTATCGACTTGGTGAAGAACGGCGGACGCCTGGCACTGTCGGGCATCCTCGCCGAACAAGCCGACGAAGTGCGCGCGGCATACAGCGAAGCCTTCGTTCTCGACCCGACCGCGGAAAAAGATGGCTGGGTACGCATCAGCGGCATCCGTCGCGGCTAGCTGCTGTTTTCCCAGACACATGCGTTAGACTAGCCGCTTTGCCGGATCGCCGGCGCCGGACCCTTGCATGACCGAAAGTTTCGTTACCCAGTGCCCTCATTGCCGTACCAGCTTTCGCGTAAACCACGCCCAGCTCGGCGCAGCCCATGGCGCCGTGCGCTGTGGCGCCTGCCTGCACGTGTTCAATGCGGCCCAGCAGCTCCTGGCGCAACGGCAAAACCAGCCAACTGCTGCGGCCGCAGCGCGCGTCGCCACGCCGACAGCCGCCAAGCCCAGCGTCGCCTCGCACAACCCTGCACCGGCAGCCGCAAAAACACCTCCGCCGCGCCCGATTACAGAAACACCACCCGGGAAAAAGCCCAGCGACACCCTATGGATTCATGACGACCTGGATCTCGACAGCCTTGACCTCGACGAAGAGCTGGCCAAGCTGGAGCAGCAGGAACAACAGCTATCGCGGCAGTTCCTCGACCTCGAACAGGCGCCCAAATACAACGAAGCCTTCAATCGGCCACCAAGCATCGAGCCCGAACCCCATGACGAGCAGTGGGCCGAAGCCTTGCTGCACGACAGCCCGCCCAAAGCGCCCTTGAGCGCTGCTCCGAGCGAGGCGAGCACACCTCCGCCCAAGCACACAGCGCCAGCCACACCAGTGCAAGCGCCCACGCCGCCCCGCGTCGCAACGCCCGATCTCGACCGCCAGGAGCAAGCGCCGCCTACCGCGGCAACCAGCGCCGCGCAAAATAACCAGCACGACGAGCCAGAACCGCACGCTCAGGATATCGAGGAGCCCCTCGCCACGCCGCCCGAACCAGTGGCGGGCAAAAAGGCGAAAACTCCGCGCAGCGAGCCCGGGCTACGCGACGAACACCTGTTCGAACTGGACGAAGAACCCTTGCAGCTGGATTGGCAACAGCCGAACAGAAAGCCTTGGGGCCGCTGGCTCGGTTGGAGCCTATTGAACCTGATCGCGGCCGGCGTGCTGGCCGGGCAATATGCCCACTATCATTTCGCTGAATTGGCGCGCCAGGACAGTTACCGCCCCTGGTTCGAGCAACTCTGCCCGTTGATCGATTGCACCCTGCCGTCCAAAGTCGATATCAACCAGATCAAAAGCAGCAACCTGGTGGTGCGCAGCCATCCGGAGTTCAGCGGCGCCCTGGTGGTCGACGCCATCCTCTACAACCGCGCGCCCTTCGCCCAACCCTTCCCCTTGCTGGAAATTCGCTTCGCCGACATCAACGGCCGGCTACTCGCCAGCCGCCGCTTCAAACCCGGCGAGTACCTCGCGGGCGAGCTGGCCGGCCAAGCCGAAATGCCGCCGCAGACACCCATCCACATCTCTCTGGACATCCTCGATCCCGGCACCCAGGCGGTTAACTACAGCCTGAGCTTCCACTCGCCGGAATAAGCGGCGGCACCTCTGGGTACGCGGCGCCCCGGCCCGATCAAGCGCCGGCCTGGAGCTTGTGACTTAGAGCTTGCCGTTGCCTTAACGGCGTTTTGCCCGCCAACCAAACCCCTGGCGATAAGGCGATAGCTGTTCAGAATTTGTTCAAAA
>CAMPJN010000161.1 GCA_946886875.1 uncultured Pseudomonas sp. | reverse complement strand
CGGATGCCGTGGTGCTCGGCGCCGATACCGCCGTGGTGCTCGATGGGCGGATTCTCGGCAAACCCGCCAATCGTGACGAAGCCGTGGCCACCTTGAGCGCCTTGTCCGGCCGCGAGCACCAGGTACTGACGGCAGTGGCGCTGGTTTCGCAGGCTAAGACGGCGGTGCGAGTGGTCAGCAGCCAGGTGCGTTTTCGCCCGCTGCGTCTCGCCGAGATCGAAGCCTACTGGGCGACGGGCGAGCCGCAGGACAAGGCCGGCAGTTATGCTATTCAGGGGTTGGCGGCAGTGTTCGTCAGCCAGTTGCAGGGCAGTTATTCGGCGGTCGTGGGGCTGCCCTTGTGCGAAACCGCCGAGATGCTCGCAGAATTCGCTATTTCGTGCTGGCAACTGCCAGTCCACAGTTAAGAGGTTGTCGGCCGCGGGTGAATGGATGCAATCGCTGATCGCTTCAGCCACCCCGCTTGCAGCTTCATCTCCGAAGAGATGGACGCATGAGTGAAGAAATTCTGATCAATATCACGCCAATGGAATCGCGCGTGGCAGTGGTGGAAAACGGCGTTCTGCAGGAAGTGCACGTCGAGCGCACGCAGAAGCGCGGGATCGCCGGCAATATCTACAAAGGCAAGGTGGTGCGGGTGCTACCTGGTATGCAGGCGGCGTTCGTCGATATCGGCCTGGAGCGTGCGGCCTTTATCCATGCTTCGGAAATTTCCACCCGTGAAGGCAGCGCGGTGGAAAGCATCAGCGCCCTGGTACATGAAGGCCAGGCCCTGGTGGTTCAGGTCACCAAGGACCCGATCGGCACCAAGGGCGCGCGCCTGACCACCCAGCTGTCGATCCCTTCGCGTTATCTGGTGTATATGCCGCGCAGCAGCCACGTCGGCATTTCCTTGAAGATCGAGGACGAAGCCGAGCGTGAGCGGCTCAAGCAGGTGGTGGCCGACTGCGTCGCCGCCGAGGGCATCGAAGAGAGCGGCGGCTTTATCCTGCGTACCGCCGCCGATGGCGCTGGCGCTGATGAGATCCTGGTCGACATCCGCTACCTGCGGCGTTTATGGGATCAGATCGCTGCGCAGATCAAGAGCGCGCCGGCGCCTTCGGTGATCTACGAAGACCTCAGTCTGGCCCTGCGCACCCTGCGCGACCTGGTCAGCGCGCGCACCGAAAAAATTCGCGTCGACTCGCGGGAGACCTATCAGAAAATCACCCAGTTCATCGCCGAGCTGATGCCGGAAATCACCGACCGCCTGGAGCATTACCCGGGCGAGCGACCGATTTTCGATCTGCATGGCATCGAAGACGAGATCCAGAAAGCCCTGGACCGCAAAGTGCCGTTGAAGTCCGGCGGCTACCTGGTGGTCGATCCGGCCGAGGCGATGACCACCATCGACGTCAACACCGGCGCTTTCGTCGGTCATCGCACCCTCGAAGAGACGATCTTCAAGACCAACCTGGAAGCGGCCACCGCCATCGGCCGGCAGCTGCGCCTGCGCAATATCGGCGGCATCATCATCATCGATTTCATCGATATGGAAGACCAGGAGCATCAGCGCCAGGTATTGCGCACCCTGGAAAAACAACTGGAGCGCGACCACGCCAAGACCAACATCATCGGCATCACCGAGCTGGGCCTGGTGCAGATGACTCGCAAACGCACCCGCGAGAGCCTCGAGCAGATATTGTGCGAGCCCTGCAGTTGCTGCCAGGGCCGCGGCAAGCTGAAAACCGCGGAAACCACCTGCTACGAAATTTTCCGCGAAATCCTCCGCGAAGCCCGCGCCTACCAGGCCGAAGGCTATCGCGTGCTGGCCAACCAGAAAGTGGTCGACCGTCTGCTCGACGAGGAGTCGGGTAATGTCGCCGATCTGGAAGCCTTTATCGGCCGCACCATCAAGTTCCAGGTCGAGACCATGTACTCCCAGGAACAATACGATGTGGTCCTGTTATGAGGCGCCCAGGTACGGGCAAAGGTTGAACTGAATGGAAGCCTTGGCGCGTTTTTTCGTTGCATCGCTACGTTGGACCCTTGGCCTCTGTGCCCTCGCCCTGGTGCTGGCGGCGCTCTATGTCAGCCTCGGTCGCGAGCTGGTGCCGCTGGTCGCCGAATACCGCCTGGAAGCTGAAGATAAAGCCAGCGCGGCGCTGGGCATGCCTGCGGTGATCGGCAGCCTGGAAGGGCGTTGGAGCGTTTTTTCGCCACTGCTGATCGCTCACCATGTGCAAGTCGGCGAGGGCGCCAATCGCCTCAGTCTCGATCAGGTACGGGTGGTCCCCGATGTGCTTGCCAGTCTGATGGCACGGCAGCTGCGCGTCGCCCGGCTGGAGCTGGAAGGTCTGCACCTGAGTGCCGCGCAGGACGAGCAGGGCAAATGGGCGCTGCAAGGCCTGCCGCAGCGCAAGGACGCAGCGGCCATGGATATCGCCCAGGTGCTGCGCCAGTTGCAAGCGGTCAAGCGCTTCTCGTTGCTCGATAGTCAGGTCACTCTGCAAGCCCATGGGCAGCCGGCGCTGACCCTGTCCTACGTCAACCTGACGCTGCGTAACGGCGCCAGCCGTCAGCGTCTCGATGGCCGTTTGCTGTTGCCGGATGGCCAGCCGGTTGCCCTGCAAGTGCGTACCCATATGCAGCCCGAGCAGTGGCGCGAGGCGCGGGCCGAGCTGTATTTGAGCCTGCCGCAAAGCGATTGGGCGCGCTGGCTGCCGGCGGGCCTGAGCCGCGAGTGGCGGCTGGAACAACTGCAAGGCGGCGGTGAGCTGTGGCTCGACTGGGCCGATGGTGCAATGCAGCATGCAGTCGGCCGCTTGCACGTGCCGAAGCTCAGCGCCGCCTATGCCGAGCGCGCCGCGACCCAGCTCGACGATGTCGCCCTCAACGCTTATTTCGAACGAACCGAACAGGGTTTCCATCTGCTGCTCGATGACCTGGCCTTCAGCCAGGGCGAGACGCGTTGGGGCCAGACGCAATTGGCCCTGACCCATCGTCAGGAGACCACCGAGCGTGAAGCGCAGTGGGCGCTCAGTGCCGACCGCCTGGAGCTGGCGCCGCTGTTGCCGTTGATCGACGCCTTGGCGCCTTTGCCGGATAAACCCGCCAACGTGCTTGGCAGCCTGCAACCCCATGGCGCCCTGAGCAATCTGCAGCTGGATTACTGGCCGCAACGCCAGGGCCCGACGCGGCTGCAATTCTCCAGCAATCTGGAGAACATCGGTTTTGCTGCGTACCTGGCTTCGCCCGCGGTGGAAAACATCAGTGGCGGGGTGAGCGGCGATTTGGCCCAGGGCGAGTTGCGTCTGGCCACGGAAAACTTTTCCCTGCATCTGGACACCCTGTTCCCCAAGCCCTGGCTGTACCGTCAGGCCAACGCCCGGCTGACCTGGCTGCTCGACGAGGAAGCCTTCACCCTGCGCAGTCCCTACTTGCAGGTGGTTGGCGAGGAGGGTGCCATCGCCGGCGATTTCCTTATCCGTTTGCGCCTCGATCCTGCCGCCGAAGACTATATGGACCT
Organism: uncultured Pseudomonas sp.; assembly: GCA_946886875.1. The sequence continues at coordinate 4,598 of CAMPJN010000161.1, read as the reverse complement.
GCGTGTCGGTATTCGCGATGGCGATGCGCGTTTTACCGAGAAGTACTTGCCCACCCGCGCGCCGGGTTTGAGCAAGGAGCTGGCGGACTGGCTGATCACGGCGATTCGCGGCGGTAAGGTCAACGAGGGATATTTTCAATACCAGGGCTCGCTGAACAAAGGCGCGGAGAACAGCGCCCGTAGCCTGAGCCTGTTCTTCGACGTGGAGGAAGCCGAGCTGGCCTTCCAGCCGGGCTGGCCAAGCCTGCGTGAGGGCCGTGGCGAAGTGCTGATCGAGGACAGCGGCGTGCGAGTGCGACTGGCTCAAGGCCGCTTGCTCGACAGCCAGGTCAAGGATGTATTGGTCGATATCCCGACGGTCGCTTCCGGTCAGACTCCACATTTGCAGCTCAAGGGCGAGCTGAGCAGCAGCGTTGGCGATGCCTTGAAGATTCTCCAGGAGGCGCCCATAGGCACGGCGGAGATTTTCACCGGCTGGCAGGGCGAGGGCGCGTTATCCGGGGCATTGAACCTCGATATCCCACTGCGCAAAGGCCTGGCGCCGGAGGTGGTGGTGGATTTCGCCACCGAGGGCGCGCGCCTTGAGCTGAGCAATCCTAAACTGGAGCTCAACCAGCTGCGCGGCGCCTTTCGTTACAACACCGCCAGCGGCCTGAGCGCTCCGGACATTCGTGCCCAGGTGCTCGGCCATGCGGTGCGTGGCAAGGCCATCGCCGAAGGCAGCAGAGGTCAGGCGCGCAGCCAGATCGAAGCGCACGGCCAGGTGCCGCTGAATGAGCTGACTACTTGGCTCGGCGTGACCAAGGCGTTGCCGCTGAACGGCGTGCTGCCCTACCGCCTGCGTTTGACCTTGGACGGTCTCGATAGCCAGTTGCGGGTGGACTCCAACCTCAAGGGCTTGGCGATCGAGCTGCCGGCGCCCTTCGGCAAGACCGCCGCAACTGAAAGCTATGCCGATTGGCGTATGACCCTGGACGGCCCCGAGCGCCGCTACTGGTTGGATTACAGCGATCTGGCCAGCCTGTCGTTCGCCGCGCCTATGGGCAAACCGACTGAAGGCCGGGGTGAACTGCGCCTGGCCGATGGTCCGGCGACCTTGCCGTCGGCGCCGGGAGTTCGCCTGCGCGGGCGTCTGGCCGAGTTGGATTGGGCTGCTTGGCAGGCCGCCTTGAAACCCTACGCCAGCGTGCCGCGCGACGATGCCGAGCAAGTGTTCAAGGGTGCGCGCCTGGATATCGCGCGTTTCAACGGTTTCGGCGTGGTTCTCGATAACCTCAAGGTGCAACTCGCGCGTGCTCCCGGCGCCTGGGCTCTGGGCCTGGATAGCCAGGTACTCAAGGGCCGCATCGATTTGCCGGATGTCGTGACTACTCCTATTGCGGTCAATCTCGATTACCTGCGTTTCCCGGCTGCGCAATTGAAAGTGACAGCGGCGCCTGATCAGGTCGTGGAAGACAAGCCCGATCCGCTGCGTGAGGTCGATCCGCGACAGATACCAGCCTTGGATGTACGCATCGCCGAGGTTACCCAGGGCGCCGAGGTGCTGGGCGCCTGGTCGCTGAAGGCCAGACCGAATGCCGAGGGGGTGCAGTTCAGCGAAGTGGACCTCAACCTGAAAGGCCTGCAGCTGACCGGTAAAGTCGGTTGGCAGGGCGCGCCGGGCGCCACCAGCAGTTGGTACAAGGGGCGTTTACAGGGTAAGGATCTGGCCGATGTACTGCTGGCCTGGAACTATGCGCCGACCGCCAGCAGTGAAAGCTTTCACTTGGATGTCGACGGCAGTTGGCCGGGCTCGCCGGCCTGGGCCAGCATGAAACGCTTCAGCGGCAGCATGGACGCGAGCATGCGCAAGGGGCAGTTTTCCGAAGTGCAGGGGCCGGCCTCGGCGTTGCGGGTATTCGGCTTGCTCAATTTCAACTCGATCGGCCGCCGGCTGCGTCTGGACTTCTCTGATCTGCTCGGCAAAGGCCTGAGCTATGACCGGGTCAAAGGCCTGCTGGTCGCCGATAGCGGCGTGTTCACCACCCAGGAGCCGATCACCCTGACGGGGCCATCGAGCAACCTCGAACTCAACGGCAAGCTCGATATGGCCGATCAGATGATCGATGCCAAACTCCTGGTGACCTTGCCAGTGACCAACAACCTGCCGCTGGCAGCGCTTATCGTCGGTGCGCCGGCCATCGGTGGCGCGCTCTTCGTTGTGGATAAACTGCTTGGCGACCGCGTCGCGCGCTTTGCCAGCGTGCAGTACGACGTCACCGGGCCATTGCTCGATCCGCAGATCAGCTTCGATAAACCGTTCGAAAAGCCGAAATAAGGCTGTAGGCTGGGAGGCGGTAGCGTTTTTCTGTCATGGGATGCCGATGAACTTAGCCGTAATTCAAATGGTCAGTCAGGACGATGTGCTGGCCAATCTGCGCCAGGCCAGAGGCCTGTTGGAGCAGGCGGCCGTGGGTGGCGCCAAGCTGGCGGTGCTGCCGGAAAACTTCGCCGCCATGGGCCGCCGCGATCTGGCCGAACTGGGGCGCCGCGAAGCTTTGGGCGAAGGGCCGATCCTGCCGTGGCTGAAGCAATGCGCGCGCGACTTCGGTTTATGGATAGTCGCTGGCACCTTGCCGCTGCCGCCGCAGGGGCAACCCGAGGCCAAGGCACGTGCCTGCAGTCTGTTGATCGACGCCCAGGGGCAACAGGCGGCGCGCTATGACAAATTGCACTTGTTCGATGTGGATGTTGCCGACAGCCACGGCCGTTACCGCGAGTCCGACGACTTCGCCCACGGCAACCAGGTGGTGGTGGCGGATACGCCGTTGGGTCGTTTGGGTTTGACGGTGTGCTACGACCTGCGCTTTGCTGAACTCTATGGCGCCTTGCGCGAAGCTGGTGCTGAGCTGATCACTGTGCCGGCGGCGTTCACCGCGATAACCGGCGCCGCGCATTGGCAAGTTCTGACCCGCGCGCGGGCCATCGAAACCCAATGCTATATCCTCGCCGCGGGGCAGGGCGGTAGTCACCCCGGCGGGCGCGAGACATTCGGCCACTCGGCGATCATCGACCCTTGGGGGCGGGTGTTGGCGGAGCAGGCACAAGGCGAAGGTTGCCTGCACGCGCAGCGCGACCCGCTCGAGCAGGCGGCGATCCGCCAGCGCATGCCGGTGGCGCGACACAAACGATTTTTTACCGCGGCCGAACCACGGCTGCCTGATTTAGAACAATCTGGTTTAGAACCATGATCAACGGGATAAAGCAGTCATGAGCGAGATGTTGTTGTCGGTTAGCGAACATCTGCTGGGCCCCGGTGGCTTGAGCATCGAACAACTGCCGGGTGTTCTCGGTGACTTGGCCGGCCCTGGTATCGACGCCGCCGATCTGTATTTCCAGAGTCAGGTCTCCGAGACCTGGGTGCTGGAGGATGGCATCGTCAAGGAAGGCAGCTTTCACCTCGATCAGGGCGTTGGTGTACGCGCCCAGTCCGGCGAGAAAACCGGCTTCGCCTACAGCAATGCGATCACCGCCGAGGCGCTGGGCCAGGCCGCCCGCGCTGCGCGCTCGATTGCCCGTGCCGGGCAGAACGGTCGGGTGCAGGCCTTCAGCAGCCCCGTGGTGCCAGCGCTCTACGCCAGGGACAACCCTCTGGATGTGATCGATCGCGCGCAGAAAGTCGAGCTGCTCAAACAGGTCGACCAGGCCACCCGCGCCCTCGACTCGCGAATCAAGCAAGTCACCGTCAGCCTCGCCGGGGTCTGGGACCGGGTGATGGTTGCCGCCATCGATGGCAGCCTGGCGGCGGACATCCGCCCCTTGGTGCGTTTCAACGTCAGTGTCATCGTCGAACAGAACGGCCGCCGCGAGCGTGGCGGTCATGGTGGCGGCGGGCGTACCGATTACCGCTATTTCTTGAGCGAAGATCGCGCTATGGGCTATGCCCGTGAGGCCTTGCGCCAGGCCCTGGTCAATCTCGAGGCAATCCCTGCGCCGGCCGGCAGCATGCCGGTGGTGATGGGCGCCGGCTGGTCCGGCGTGTTGCTGCACGAAGCGGTCGGGCACGGTCTGGAAGGCGATTTCAACCGCAAGGGCAGCTCGGCCTATAGCGGCCGCATGGGCGAGAAAGTCGCTTCCAGCCTGTGCACCATAGTCGACGACGGCACTTTGGCCGAGCGTCGCGGCTCGCTGAGCATCGACGACGAAGGTACACCGACCCAATGCACCACGCTGATCGAAAACGGCGTGCTCAAGGGCTATATGCAGGACAAGCTGAACGCCCGCCTGATGGGCGTGAGCTGCACCGGCAATGGTCGTCGCGAATCCTACGCGCACCTGCCGATGCCGCGCATGACCAATACCTACATGCTGGCCGGCGAGAGCGACCCGGAAGAAATCATCCGTTCGGTGAAAAAGGGTATCTACTGCGCCAACCTGGGCGGCGGTCAGGTGGATATCACCAGCGGCAAGTTCGTCTTCTCCACCAGCGAGGCCTACCTGATCGAGGACGGCAAGATCACCGCGCCGGTAAAAGGCGCGACCCTTATCGGCAACGGCCCGGAGGCGATGAGCAAGGTTTCGATGGTCGGTAACGACCTGGCCCTGGACAGCGGCGTCGG
>CAMPJN010000160.1 GCA_946886875.1 uncultured Pseudomonas sp. | reverse complement strand
TCACCCCACCGGTGGGTTTCAACCTGTTCGTGGTGCAGAACCTGACGGGCTACGACCTGTGGAAGGTAGCCAAGGCCAGCTTCCCGTTCTTCCTGTTGCTGGTGCTGGCGGCGATCCTGATCACGGTTTTTCCGCAGATCGTGCTGGGGCTGCCGCAGGCGATGCGCGGGGCTTGATCCATTGCGTCCTGCCCTGCCCTTGGCGGGGCAGGGCGGCATGTCGATTTGCGCTGAACGAAGGTTGCTGCCAGGCGGGCAATCCGCGAGTTTTTTCCGGCGAAGTATCTGCGTTGAAAGAAAATGTCGCAGCGCGGCAAGCGCTTGCCTGTGTTCCCTCGTTAAGCTCGTTCGATAAATGTGACCAGCGAGTCGCTGGCGTCGCCACACTCCAGAGGTGGGTCTTAAACATGCAATCCCTGCCTCCTGGACTAACGTTGAACCATAACGGCGTTGCCAGTTACGACTCGCGACTGCCTTAGTCGAATCTCAAGCCAACCGGAGCATAAAAAACATGGCGTTCTTTACGGCGGCCAGCAAAGCCGACTTTCAGCATCATCTGCAAGCGGCTCTGGCGCAGCACGTCAGTGAACAGGTACTGCCACAAATCACCCTATTCGCCGAGCAGTTCTTCGGCATCATCGCGGTCGACGAACTGACCCAGCGCAGGCTCTCCGACCTGGTCGGTTGCACCCTGTCGTCGTGGCGCTTGCTCGAACGCTTCGAGCCGAGCAAGGCGCAAGTTCGGGTATTCAACCCCGATTATGAAAAGCACGGTTGGCAATCCACCCATACCGCCGTGGAAGTGCTGCACAGCGACACCCCGTTTCTGGTCGACTCGGTACGCATGGAGCTGAACCGCCGCGGTTACAGCATCCACACCTTGCAGAACAGCGTGTTCAGCGTGCGCCGCGACAAGAAAGGCGAGCTGCTGGAAATCCTGCCGAAGGGCGTCAAGGGCAAAGACCTGCAGCAAGAAGCCCTGATGTTCCTCGAGATCGACCGTTGCGCCAGCGCCGGCGAGATGAAGACCCTGGAAAAAGCCCTGCACGAAGTCTTCGCCGAAGTGCGGCAGAGCGTGGCCGATTTCCTGCCGATGAAGGCCAAAGCCGAAGAACTGCTCGCCTGGTTGGGCAAAGCCAAGCCGGGCAAAGCCGGCCTGAATGTCGAAAGCGCCGAGCTGGAAGAGATCAAAGTATTTATGAAGTGGTTGCTGGACGACCACTTCACCTTCCTCGGTTACGAAGAATTTACCGTGAGCGATGCCACCGATGGCGGCGCCATCGTTTACGACGAAAGCTCTCTGCTCGGTTTATCCAAGCGCCTGCGCATGGGGCTGAGCAGCGATGAGTTGCATATCGAACCAGAAGCCCTGAGCTACTTGCGCGAGCCGCTGTTGCTGTCGTTCGCCAAGGCTGCGGTACCGAGCCGTGTACACCGTCCGGCCTATCCCGATTTCGTTTCCATCCGCGAACTGGACAGCAAAGGCCGAGTGGTCAAGGAATGCCGCTTCATGGGCCTGTACACCTCGGCGGTGTATGCCGAGAGCGTGTGGAACATCCCCTATATCCGCCGCAAAGTCGCGGTGATCGAACAGCGCGCCGGCTTCGACAGCAAGGCGCATCTGGGCAAGGAATTGGCCCAGGTACTGGAAGTGCTGCCGCGCGATGATTTGTTTCAGACCCCGGTCGATGACCTCTGCGATACCGCCATGGCTATCGTGCAGATCCAGGAACGCAACAAGATCCGCGTGTTCCTGCGCCGCGATCCTTATGGGCGTTTCTGCTACTGCCTGGTCTATGTGCCGCGCGACGTTTACTCCACCGAAACGCGGCTGAAGATCCAGCAGGTGTTGATGGAGCGTCTGCAGGCCATCGACTGCGAGTTCTGGACCTTCTTCTCCGAATCTGTACTGGCACGGGTGCAGTTCATTCTGCGCGTCGACCCGAAGAACAAGACCCAGATCGACACGGCGCTGCTGGAAAAGGAAGTTATCCAGGCTTGCCGTTCGTGGAAGGACGACTACGCCGGCTTGGTCGTGGAAACCTTCGGCGAGGCCCAGGGCACCAATGTCCTGGCAGACTTCCCCAGCGGTTTTCCGGCTGGCTACCGCGAACGTTTCGCCCCGCATTCGGCGGTGGTGGACATGCAACATCTGCTCAGCCTGAGCGCCAAGCGCCCGCTGGTGATGAGCTTCTACCAGCCGCTGACCCAGGACGGCCAGCAACTGCACTGCAAGCTCTACCATGCCGATACGCCGCTGCCGCTGTCCGATGTGCTGCCGATTCTGGAAAACCTCGGCCTGCGCGTGCTCGGTGAATTCCCTTATCGTTTACACCAGCTCAACGGGCGCGAGTTCTGGATCCACGATTTCGCCTTCACCTATGCAGAAGGCCTGGATGTCGATATCCAGCAGCTCAACGACACCCTGCAGGACGCCTTCATCAATATCGTTGGTGGCGAGGCCGAGAACGATGCCTTCAACCGCCTGGTGCTGACCGCCGCCATGCCTTGGCGCGATGTCGCCTTGTTGCGCGCCTATGCCCGCTACCTCAAGCAGATCCGTCTGGGCTTCGGTCTCGGCTATATCGCCAGCACCCTGGTCAACCACGCGGACATCGCCAAGGAGCTGGTGCGTCTGTTCAAGACGCGCTTCTACCTGGCGCGCAAACTCGGTGCCGACGACCTCAACGACAAGCAGCAGAAGCTCGAGCAGGCGATCCTCAACGCCTTGGACAACGTCGCGGTACTCAACGAAGACCGTATCCTGCGGCGTTATCTGGACCTGATCAAAGCCACCCTGCGCACCAACTTCTACCAGACCGATGCGGCCGGGCAGAGCAAGTCGTACTTCAGCTTCAAGCTCAACCCGCGGGCAATTCCGGATATTCCCAAGCCGGTGCCCAAGTTCGAAATCTTCGTCTATTCGCCACGCGTGGAAGGCGTGCACCTGCGCTTCGGCGATGTCGCCCGCGGCGGTTTGCGCTGGTCGGATCGCGAAGAGGACTTCCGCACCGAAGTGCTCGGCCTGGTCAAGGCGCAGCAGGTGAAGAACGCAGTGATCGTGCCGATGGGTGCCAAGGGTGGCTTCCTGCCGCGGCGTCTGCCAATCGGTGGCTCGCGCGATGAGATCCTCGCCGAGGGCATCGCCTGCTACCGCATCTTTATCAGCGGCCTGCTCGACATCACCGACAACCTCAAGGAAGGCGCGGTGGTGCCGCCGGCCAACGTGGTGCGCCACGATGCCGATGATCCTTACCTGGTGGTCGCCGCCGACAAGGGCACCGCAACCTTCTCCGATATCGCCAACGGTATCGCCGCCGAGTACGACTTCTGGCTCGGCGATGCCTTCGCCTCCGGCGGTTCGGCCGGTTACGACCACAAGGGCATGGGCATTACCGCCAAGGGCGCCTGGGTCTCGGTGCAGCGTCATTTCCGCGAACGCGGCATCGACGTGCAGAAGGACAGCATCACGGTGATCGGCATCGGCGATATGGCCGGCGACGTATTCGGCAACGGCCTGCTGCTGTCGGACAAACTGCAGATGGTCGCCGCCTTCAACCATATGCACATCTTTATCGACCCCAACCCGGACGCGGCCAAGAGCTTCGTCGAGCGCAAGCGCCTGTTCGACCTGCCGCGCTCGAGCTGGGCCGACTACGATACTTCGTTGATTTCCGCTGGCGGCGGGATCTTCCTGCGTAGCGCCAAGAGCATCGCCATCAGTGCGGAAATGAAAGAGCGTTTCGATATCAGCGCCGATAAGCTGGCACCGACCGAATTGCTCAATGCCTTGCTCAAGGCGCCGGTCGATTTGATCTGGAACGGTGGTATCGGCACTTACGTCAAGTCGAGCAAGGAAAGCCACGCCGATGTCGGCGACAAGGCCAACGACTCGCTGCGCGTCGACGGCCGCGAGCTGCGCGCGAAAGTGATAGGCGAGGGCGGCAACCTCGGCATGACCCAGCTGGGTCGCGTCGAATACGGCCTCAACGGCGGGGCGAGCTTCACCGACTTCATCGACAACGCGGCCGGGGTGGACTGCTCCGACCACGAAGTGAACATCAAGATCCTGCTCAACGAGATAGTCGCGGCCGGCGACATGACCGGCAAACAGCGCAACAAGCTGCTCGCCGAGATGACCGATGCAGTCGGCGGCCTGGTGCTGGGCAACAACTACAAGCAGACCCAGGCGCTGTCGCTGGCCGAGCGCCGCGCGCGCGAACGCCAGGGCGAGTACAAGCGGGTAATGGCCGGTTTGGAAGCGGCCGGCAAGCTGGACCGCGCGCTTGAATTCCTGCCCTCGGACGACGAACTCAACGAGCGCGCCGCCAAAGGCCAGGGCCTGACCCGTCCCGAATTGTCGGTATTGATCTCCTACAGCAAGATCGACCTGAAGGAGTCGTTGCTCAAATCCCAGGTGCCGGACGACGAATACCTGGCGCGCGAGATGGAAACCGCGTTCCCGCCGTTGCTGGCGCAGAAGTTCGGCGAAGCCATGCGTCGCCATCGCCTCAAGCGCGAAATCGTCAGCACGCAGATCGCCAACGACCTGATCAACCACATGGGTATCACCTTCGTGCAGCGCCTGAAGGAGTCCACCGGCATGAGCTCGGCCAACGTTGCCGGCGCTTATGTGATCGTCCGCGATGTGTTCCGTCTGCCGCATTGGTGGAAGCAGATCGAGGCCCTGGACTATCAGGTGCCGGCCGAACTGCAACTGCAGATGATGGACGAACTGATGCGTTTGGGCCGCCGCGCCACCCGCTGGTTCCTGCGTAACCGTCGTAGTGAATTGGATGCCGCGCGGGATGTGGCGCATTTCGCGCCGCGCATCGAAGCTCTGGCCATGAGTCTTGACGAGCTGCTCGAAGGCCAGGCGCGCGAGCAATGGTTGGCGCGCTTCCAGTCCTACGTCGAAGCTGGCGTGCCGGAAGTGCTGGCGCGGATGGTGGCGGGGACCAGTCATCTGTATACCTTGCTGCCGATTATCGAAGCCTCGGATGTCACCGCCCAGGCCCCGGCCCGGGTTGCCGCTTCCTACTTCGCTGTGGGTGGTGCACTGGAGCTGGGCTGGTACCTGCAGCAGATCACCGGCCTGCCGGTGGAAAGCAACTGGCAGGCACTGGCGCGCGAAGCCTTCCGCGACGACCTTGACTGGCAACAGCGGGCGATTACCGTATCGCTGCTGCAAATGCCCGACGGGCCGGCGGAGATCGAAGCGCGTGTAGTCGATTGGTTGGGTCAGCATCGCCGTCTGGTCGATCGCTGGAAGGCCATGCTCGCCGAGTTGCGTGCCGCCACCGGCACCGACTACGCCATGTACGCCGTGGCCAACCGCGAGCTGATGGACCTGGCGCAAAGCGCCCAACGCGGCGTGACCGCTTGATCCCGCGCTGAGCAGTACCGAGCCCCGCCTAGTGCGGGGCTTTTTTATATCGGTACCTGGGTGTAAGGGTCTGACTTCGTAGGATGCTCCGTCTGCACCAACATCAACACCGGTGCCGCCACAGACGCGTGGTGCGCATGGCGCACCCTACCGATTGTGGCAGGCGGTGCTGGACGAGCTCAACGACAGCGAAAAGCCTACCGATTGAAGCCTGGGCAAACAGCCTATCGGCGCTTAGGCGCCGTCGGGCAGTAGCAGGGTTTTCAGGTGCTTGACCACATTGGGAGCTCCGGCCAGGCAAAGGCCCTCGCCAAGTGCGGTGGCTTCCTGGCTGTGCTTGGGCAGCAATAGAAACTCCGGGGCACCGGGATTGCGTAGCAGAGCCAAGCGCGCATAGGGCAGGCCATTGTCGAGCAGCAAGCCCATGAAGGTCGGATCGCTCCAGGCGGCAGCTGGCATGGCCAGCACGTGGTAGCGCTGTTCCAGGGTAGCCAGGCCGCTTGCGCTCAAGCGATAGCTGGTGAGTTCGGCTGGTAGGGTGATTTCCAATTCACGACGACGGGCATAGGCCACTGCACAGGCGAAGGCTTCGCCGTGGTGCTCGCCGGCCCAGAACACCCGCTCGCCGCGCCAACTGGCCTGGCGCAGTTCGATGGACTCGCTGGCCAAAAAGCGTGGCAGCGCCAAACTGATGGTTTTGACGAAATCCTTGTAGCTGATGATGCGCACCTGACGGCAGTGCTCGCAGGCGGCGTAGTCTTCGAAACTGGCGAAGTGGGCATATGCCGGATCGCAGTGGGTGAGGCCGTTGATCATCCGCAGGTCGAATGAGGCGAGCTGTTGCTGTTGCTGCTCGACGACGCGGATCAGTACCGCACGGGCCTCGGCTTTGTCTTCCTGCACTGGGCCGGAAAGCGCGTCGCGCGGTAGGTCGACCAAGCGCTGCAGGGGCGCGCCATCGAGCCAGCAGATGCTCTCCCGCGGCGCGGGGATTGTCGCGAAGGGCAGCCGCAGGCTGCTGGCACGTGACAGTATTTGCCGCGGCGCGCGGCCGATAAGGCCCAAACGCTGCGCCAGGCCGGCCAGGCGCGCACTCAAGGTCGATGATTGTTCAGACACATTCATGGCCGGCTGCGAACTCCAGGAACACTTGTGCCAGTGTGGCAGAGCAGACCCCTTGCTGCACAGACCCTGCCGGCGGGTTGCAGGGTTTTCTGCGAGCTTTGATTAGCGCCTGTGGCAAGATTGCCGCATTCATTTGCAAGAGAGCCTCCATGCCCATTCTGGTGTTGGATATCGCGTTGTCTGCCGAACAGTTCCTGGCGGTCTACCAGGGACGGGCCAATCGCGTTCTGGTGCGCAGCCGGGATGGGCGCCGGGTTAGCGTACCGGCCCATCATTTTCGGCCCTTTTTGACCCATGAGGGCGTCCATGGTTCATTCGAGCTGGAGTTTAACGCGGCTGGCGAATTATTAAAGCTGCAACGTTTGGTCTGAGCGCCTGGCCGCGCGCCTCGCCTCCGAGGCTCCGGGGCCTGTATAATCGCCGCCTTTGTGACTTCAATAATCGAGCTAAGCCTGCCCATGTACAACCTGGCCCGCGAGCTGCTGTTCAAACTTTCCCCGGAAACGTCCCACGAATTGTCCATCGATTTGATCGGTGCCGGCGGCCGGTTGGGCTTGAATGGCTTGCTCAACAAGTCGCCGGCCAGCCTGCCGGTCAAGGTCATGGGGTTGGACTTTGCCAACCCGGTTGGCCTGGCCGCAGGGCTGGACAAGAATGGCGACGCCATCGACGGTTTCGCCCAGTTGGGCTTCGGCTTCGTCGAGATCGGCACGGTAACGCCACGGGCGCAGCCGGGGAATCCCAAACCACGTTTGTTCCGCCTGCCGGAGGCCGAGGCGATCATCAATCGCATGGGTTTCAATAATCAGGGCGTCGATCATTTGCTGGCACGGGTGCAGGCGGCCAAGTTCAAGGGCGTGCTGGGCATTAATATAGGCAAGAATTTCGATACCCCGGTCGAGCGCGCGGTGGACGATTATCTGCTGTGCCTGGATAAGGTCTACGCCCACGCCAGCTATGTCACCGTCAATGTCAGCTCACCGAACACCCCGGGCTTGCGCAGCCTGCAGTTCGGCGATTCGCTCAAGCAATTGCTCGAAGCCTTGCGTCAGCGCCAGGAAGACCTCGCGCAAGTGCATGGCAAGCGCGTGCCTCTGGCGATCAAGATCGCCCCGGATATGAGCGACGAGGAAACCGTGCAGGTGGCCGGCGCGTTACTGCAGGCCGGTATGGATGCGGTGATCGCCACCAATACCACCCTGAGCCGCGAAGGGGTCAAGGGCCTGGAACATGCCGATGAGGCGGGCGGTTTGTCGGGCGCGCCGGTGCGCGACAAGAGCACGCATATAGTCCAGGTATTGGCGGCCGAGCTGGCCGGGCGTTTGCCGATCATCGCCGTGGGCGGAATTACCGAAGGCAAGCATGCGGCCGAGAAGATCGCCGCGGGCGCCAGCCTGGTACAGATATATTCGGGGTTCATTTACAAAGGCCCGGCGTTGATCCGCGAGGCGGTCGATGCAATTGCCGGTTTGCCGCGCAAGGCTTGAGTCGTCTGTGGGCTTGAGGTCCGCTAAATTTCAAGCAATAAAAAGGGCTCCCTTAAGGAGCCCCTGGGCTCGCGCCCGCCGCTCGAATGGAGCGGTCTCGATGAAGTCGGTAGGT